>DDKG01000300.1 GCA_002339265.1 Massilia sp. UBA2604
GCCGTTGTACATTACGCACTCCATCACAGCCGAGCTTTCCAGCATGAGCCAACCGAATCAGTTTTCCCTGCTGACCCAGCGCCGTTTCGGCCCGTTCTTCTGGACCCAGTTCCTGGGCGCCTTCAACGACAATCTGTTCAAGACCGCGCTGCTGGTCGTCATGACCTATGACGCGATCAACTGGACCACGCTCGACCCCTCCCTGCTCAACAACCTGATCCCGGGCCTGTTCATCCTGCCCTATGTGCTGTTCTCGGCGACGTCCGGCCAGATTGCCGACAAGTTCGACAAGGCCAAGCTGGCGCGCATCGTCAAGATCGCCGAGATCGCCATCATGCTGGTGGCCGGCATCGGCTGGTACACCCATACGCTGTGGCTCTTGATCGCGGCCGTGATCGGCATGGGCATGCATTCGACGCTGTTCGGGCCGGTGAAGTATGCCTACCTGCCGCAAAACCTCAAGCCCGACGAACTGGTCGGCGGCAATGGCGTGGTCGAGATGGGGACCTTCGTCGGCATCCTGCTGGGTGAAGTCGCCGGCGCGATCCTGGTTGGCTACAAGCCGAACGGCATCATGCTGGTGGCCGGCGCGACAATTGTCTTCGCTGTGCTGGGCCTGGCCGCCGCCTGGCGCATCCCGCCATCGCCGGCGCCGGCGCCCGAGCTGCGCATCAGCCGCAACTTCATCGCCGAATCGTGGCGCAACCTTGCGTACTCGCGCCAGAACCGCACCGTGTTCCTGTCGATGCTTGGCAATTCCTGGTTCTGGTTCTATGGCGCCTTGCTGCTGGCCCAGTTCCCGGTGTTCTCGAAGGATTACCTGATGGGCGACCACAGCGTGTTCGTGCTGCTGTTGACCGTGTTCTCGCTCGGCATCGGCGCCGGCTCGCTGCTGTGCGAGCGCCTGTCGGGCCACAAGGTCGAGATCGGCCTGGTGCCGTTCGGCTCGATCGGTCTGTCGGTGTTCGGCATCGACCTGTATTTCGCCAGCGACGCGTTCACGGCCGGCGGCGCGGTGGTCGACTGGATGACCTTGCTGGGCCAGCCGGGCGCGCTGCGCATCCTGGGCGACCTGGTGATGATCGGCGTGTTCGGCGGCTTCTTCATCGTGCCGCTGTTCGCCCTGATTCAGACCCGCTGCGACCAGAAGCACGTCTCGCGCACGATCGCCGGCATGAACATCCTGAACGCGATCTTCATGGTCGCCTCGGCCGGCGTGGCCATCCTGCTGCTGGGGCAGGGCTTCAGCATTCCGGAACTGTTCCTGACCACGGCCCTGCTCAATGCGGTGGTGGCGGTATACATCTTCTCGCTGGTGCCGGAATTCCTGATGCGCTTCCTGGCCTGGCTGTTGATCCACACCGTGTACCGGGTGCGCACCATCGACACGGCGCGCATCCCGAGCGAAGGCCCGGCGGTGCTGGTGTGCAATCACGTCAGTTATGTGGATGCGATCGTCATCAATGCCGCCAGCCCGCGCCCGATCCGCTTCGTGATGGACCATCGCATCTTCAAGACGCCGTTCTTGCGCTGGATCTTCCGCGCCGTGAATGCGATCCCGATCGCGCCGGCCAAGGAAGACCCGTGGACGATGGAAAAGGCCTTCGTCGACATCGCCCATGCGCTGCACGACGGTGAGCTGGTATGCATCTTCCCGGAAGGACGCCTGACGTCGACCGGCGAGATGAACGAGTTCCGCAACGGCATCGCGAAAGTCGTGGAGCGCAACAAGGTGCCGGTGATCCCGATGGCGCTGCGCGGCCTGTGGGGCAGCTGGTTCACGCGCGACAAGAGCAATCTGTTCGAGCGCCGCATCGCGCGCGGCATGCGCTCGCAGCTGGCGCTGGCGGTCGGCCAGCCGGTGGCGCCGGAACAGGCGACGCCGGAATTCCTGCAGCAGCAGGTGATGGCGCTGCGCGGGGAGTGGAAGTAATTCCTCGCGCAGCGTCCCGGTTCAGGTCTGGCGCGGGCGGTCGGCGACGGCCACCGCCGGCCGGCCGATCCAGGTGGCGCGGTGCCACAGCGCCTCCAGTGGCCCCTGGGCGTGATGGCGCAGCCACCAGGTGCTGAACCAGATCTGCAAGGTGGCGAGCAGGATGCCGATCAACAGCCCTCCGGTGGTATTCACCACTTGGTAGAGGCCGAAACCCCAGCCGTAGTACAGCGCCGTGCCCACCACCGATTGGGCGATATAGCTCGTCAGACTCATGCGGCCGAGCGGCGCCAGGCGCGCCAGCAGGCGCTGTCCGGCGCCCAGGTAGAGCAGGGTGAAGCCGGCCACCAGCACCGCCGCCAGCGCGACGTTCGACCAGGAGGTAAAGATTTGTTCGAGCGGCCGGCGCAGGCCTGCTGCGGCGACCCAACTGCCCAGCTGCTTGGTCACGATGAACAGCGGCACGAACAGCGCCAGCGCCACCAGCCCGATGCGGCGCCAGCGCGCCGCGGCGCCGGCATCCGGGCTGAACAGCCGGGTGCGACAAGCCAGCATGCCGAGCATGAACAGGGCCGGGATTTGCAGCACGCGGCCCTGCTCCCAACTCCACAGGATCACGCCGACCTTGCCGTTGCTGAGGTTGCCGGACCCGGCATCCCATAGCAAGCCATATTGCAGGTAGTCGCGCGCACGGTCGAAATAGGCCCACGAGATCGGATCGGGCAGGGTGGCGGCCGGCGCCGGCAGTGCGCGTAGCAGTTCGACCCAGGCGAAGGGTTGCAGCAGCAGTACGGCGGCAATCGCCAGCAGGGCGCGGTTGCCGAGCCGGGCGACCGGCAGCAGCGCCATCCCGAGCACGGCGTACAGGGACAGGATGTCGCCATGGTAGAACACGGAATTGAGCAGCCCGAAGCCGAGCAGCAACAGCATACGCCACACGTAGCGCGGCCGGAAATCCTCGCCCAGCGCGGCGCGCTTGTCGAACTGCAGGGCGAAGGTGAAGCCGAACAGGAAGGCGAAGATGGCGTAGGCCTTGCCGCCGAAGAAGAAGAACGCGGCTTCCCAGACTGCCTTGTCGATGACCGCCAGCCAGGCCGGCGCCCACGCCGGCGCCTGGTAGATCTCGAAGCGCTCGACGTTATGCAGCAGCATGATGGCCAGGATCGCGAAGCCGCGCAGGGCGTCGACCATGGAAATGCGGAGGTGCGTGTGCGTCATCGATGCTCCAGTGGGGGCAGGGATCCAATTATATTTGGAAACGTTACCAAATTAACGGCAGAGCAAGAAAATTGTTGGGGTGTTGGGTTTCTAAGACGTACTGTGGCCGAAGAACTCGGCGGATAGCGTCCCGGCGGATGAGAGCTAGCACAGAAATGTATAACAAATGCGCAACCATTTCTGTGGCTCTGATATAATTATTGACTAGTCGGGGCGTAGCGCAGCCTGGTAGCGTACGTGCATGGGGTGCACGGGGTCGGAGGTTCGAATCCTCTCGCCCCGACCAAGAAATTTGTTTTAAATTAATGGGTTAGGAAGTTCATCTTCCTAACCCATTTTTATTTTCGGTCTCCTCGCTGATTGCGAACTCGTCTTCGCGGACTGCCCAGTTTGAAGTGAATATACCGCCATCGGCGTATGTACGGCTGGATCCATGCTGTATGTGATGTGCCCGCTTTTCAGTATAAACAGCGAAAGTTATTGCAATGCTTGGAAAGCTTAGGATGCAGCAGACTTGATTCTCTAATGGCTGTTTCTATGGTAATGGCCTCAGCAGGCTGTAAGTATTGTTGTGCAGGAAAATTCCGTCAAGGTGAAGCGATGAATAGCATAAGAGATGGTGCAGCTCATCGGACCTGGCGAATATTAAAGGGACGCGACTCCGGGCACTTTAATGATTTCGCTTGTCTGAGGGCGCTCGTCTCTCATCCGAACCATACGCTAACGATCGCGCGATTTCCCATAGCGGATAATTCAATGTTGAACCTGTTAGGCCTGTAGTCCATAGTAATGGGCTCTCCAGTAATATAAGTTCGAAGAGGATGACCAACCAGTTCATTTATTCGCTCAGGTTTGCGTGCACTCAAGTCATCTACCGGCGCTAGCGAATCTTCGACACTCAGTTCCTTTGGTAGGAACTCCGGCTCAAGCTCTATAAACTCTAGCTTTCCAACTACGCCATCTTTCCATAAAGCAAACGCCTTAGTACTAAGCTCGTACGCATTGATGGCACCAGTTGGGACACCGCACATCTTGACTGTTGGGCGGTGCAGTTTCCTCTTCTGAATAATCGCATCTTCCCCAAGGACGTTGATCAACTCTTTGGCCATCTCGTCCAATGAAGTAGCCTTTGGCTCCTCCTCGCACTGAATTGTGCCATCCGCTTTGTAAACCCAGTTGCTTTCCATCGCTCTCTCCTGGTTTGTACGTTTTCAGCTAAAAGATATGTGCCCGAGGGAAATTTCAAATTGGAAAACTGTATCACTTCAAATATAAGATTTTAACGAATACATAGTCGCTGCAAGGTACCGCCACTACGACTAACAAGGATACTCCTTTGTAAATACTTGATGGGGATATTTTTTTTGACTGTTGCATCTTGGTGTTGCAGATGATAGGTCCAAAAAATGGAGTAAGGCTGTTTTATGCCATTAATTCGGGTGGCTGTTCTGACAAAAAAAAACGATGAACGAAGTAAGCGTAAGGGTGTCCTTTTCCTTTCACCTCGAGGCCATTACGAAGCGGCCGGCGCCACCTCATCCAGCAAAGCTAGCAGCTGACCGACGTCGACCGGCTTGACCAAGTGCCTGGTAAATCCAGCCCGCTTCGACGCCGCCATGTCTTGCGGCTGTCCATAGCCGCTCAGCGCGATCATGGCCGCACCGGCCACCAGCGGTACCGTACGCAGCCGCCCCACCAGCTGATAGCCATCCATATCCGGCAAGCCGATATCCAGCAGGCAGACATCGAAGCGCTCGTGTTGCACGCGCCGCAGGGCGGCCATCGACGAGTCCTCGACCTGCACCACGTGTCCCACCGCCGACAGCACGATGCCCAGCGATTCGGCGGCGTCGCGGTTGTCGTCGACGATCAGGATGCGCAGCGTCGAGCGCGCTGCCAGCGCCGGATCCCCCTCGCGTTGCTCAGCGCCGCCGTCCGCGCCGTCCGCGCCGAGCGGCAGCACCACGCTGAAGCAGCTGCCACGCCCCGTCCCGTCGCTATGCGCTTCGACGTGCCCACCATGCAGGTTGACCATGCTGCGCACCAGCGCCAAGCCGAGTCCGAGCCCTCCCTGGGCGCGGTCCGGCGTGCGCCTGGCCTGGGTGAACAGCTCGAAGATATTGGGCAGCAACCCTGCCTCGATGCCGATGCCGTTGTCCTTCACGCTCAGCTTCACCTGGCCCGTATCCGGCACCGGATCGGCATACACCGTGATCTCGCCGCCGTCCGGCGTGTACTTGGCCGCATTGTTGATCAGGTTGGCCATCACCTGCACCAGCCGCTTGCGGTCGCCGGTGACGGTGACGTTGGCCGCGCCGAGGCGGGTCGACAGGGTATGGCCCTTTCTTTCGATCAGCGGCCGCGCCTGCTCGATGGCGTTCTGGATCACCGACTTCAAATCGACCGGTTCGCGCTCCAGCTCGACCAGGCCGCGCGTGACGCGCGAGACGTCGAGCAGGTCGTCCACCAGCTCGACCATGTGCCGCACCTGGCGCCCGATGACGTCGCTGGCGTGGGCGATGCGCTTTGGATCGGCGCCGGACAGCTTGAGCATCTGGGCCGCGGTGCTGATCGGCGCCAGCGGATTGCGCAGTTCGTGGGCCAGCATGGCCAGGAACTCGTCCTTGCGCGCGTTCGCCGCCCTCAGTTCTTCAGCGGCCAGCTTCTGGTCGTGCATGTCGGTGACCGTGCCCATCCAGCGGATGATGCGGCCGGCTTCGTCGCGCACCGGCAACGCGCGGTTGAGCACCCAGCGGTATTCGCCGCTGTGGTGAAGCAGTCGGTGCTCGATCTCGAACAGGACGCCGCTCGCCAGGCTCGCGGCCCATTGCGCCTGCAGCACCGGCAGATCGTCGGGATGGATGATGCTGACCCAGTTGGTGCCGAGCAGCTCGCCGTTGCCGAGACCGGTGAATTCCAGCCAGCGCCGGTTCGAGTAATCGTTCTCGCCGTCGGCGCGGCTCGACCACACCATCTGCGGCATGGCGTCGGTAATGGTGCGGAACTTTTCTTCGCTCTCGCGCAAGGCCCGCTGCGTGTCGACCTGATCGGTGAGGTCCATCGAGGCCGCCACCGCGCCGGCGATGGCGCCATCTTCCGTGCGGATCGCGCTGGCGCGGGTGAGCAGGGTGCGGCGCTCGTGCGGGCGGCCGAAGGGTTCGATCTCGACCACGTCCGCCTCGACCTGTTCGCCGCGCAGTGCGCGCGCCAGCGCCCATTCATCCGATTGGATCTGCTGACCGTGACGCTCCGAGCCGTCGGCCCACCAGCCGCGCCACTCGGCGTACTGGTCCTGGCTGGTGGACATCGGGTGATCTCCCCACAACTGCCGGTTCATGCGGTTGACGGCCGACAGCGCGCCTTGCTCGTCGGCGTAGACGATGCCCACCGGCGCCGAACTGAGCAGGGCGTCGAGGCGGCGGCGGTCGGCTTCGGCCTGGCTGGCCGCGGCGCGCGCCGCCGTCTCGCTGGCTTGCAGCGCACGCTCGGCATTCTTCTTGTCGGTGATGTCGGTGAACAGCAGGGCCACGCGGCGCTTGACCGGATGGGCGATCGGGCTGGCGTAAACGGTGAACCAGCGGCCCATCGCCTGCGAGCCTTCCTCGAAGCGGCGCGCCACGCCGCTGCGCGCGATCTCGTCGTAGGTATCGACCCAGCCCTGTTCCAGGTCGGGGACCAGCTGGCGCGCCGTCATGCCGACGGAGTCGACCAGGCCGGTGTGGCGGGCAAAGGCGTGATTGGCCTCGACGAACAGGTAATCGACCGCGCCGCCGTGGGCGTCGTCGATCATCTCGATCAGGCAGAACCCGTCGTCCATGGTCTCGATCAGCGCGTGATTCGTCTGCTCCAGGCGCTGCCTGAGCAAGTGGTCCTTGGTGACGTCGTTGCAGATCACCAGCACGCCGTGGATGCCGGCTTCGTCCTCGATCGGGCTGTAGCCGTAGGTCCACCAGACGTCTTCGCGCCTGCCGTTGCGGGTCAGCGGCACCAGGCGGTCTTCGTACCAGGCGCTGGCGCCTTCGTTCATCACGCGCTCGATGTCCGGCCCGATCAGGTCCCAGGCTTCTTCCCAGCACGGACGGCCAGGCTGGCCCAGCGCGGCCGGATGACGCTCCTGCCCCATGGTCTGGCGGTAGCCATCGTTATAGAACTGGATCAGCTCGTCGCCCCACCAGATGAACATCGGGTGGTTGCTCGACAGCAGCACCCGCAACACGGTCTTGAGGGTCGAAGGCCAGCCCTCGGGTGGGCCGAGGGGGCTGTTCTGCCAATCGTAGGCGCGCATGAGGGCGCCCATTTCGCCGCCGCCGGCAAGGAAGGTATGGCTGGTTTTCAATATCGTCAGTCAGTCGGACACATGGTCGCAAACGATACGGCTTGCTTGCTGACTTGGCAACTGCAATGTTGCGTGGCAATACCTTATTCAGGCGGCGTCGGTGTCTTCCTGCCGCTGCTGCTCGGCCAGGAAGCGGTGGACCTGCGCCACGACCGCCGCGCCTTCGCCCGCCGCCGCGGCGACCCGCTTGGTCGAGCCGGCGCGCAGGTCGCCCACCGCGAACACGCCCGGCACGCTCGTTTCCAGGTCGTGCCCGCCATGCTGTCCGGTGGCCTCGTAGCCGCTCAGCACGAAACCCTTGCGGTCCAGCGCCACGCCACACTCGAGCAGCCAGTCGGTGTTGGGATCGGCGCCGATGAACAGGAACAGGTGGTGGGTGTCGAACACCACCGGCGGTTCGCCGCTGCGGCTGCGGCAGTGTACCCGCTCGAGGCCGGTATCGTCGCCCTCGAGTGCGGCCAGTTCTAGCCGGGTATGCAGCACGATATTGGCGGTGGCCGCGATGCGCTCGATCAGGTAGCTCGACATGCTGGCTTCCAGGCCGCTGCCGCGCACCATCAGGTGCACGGTCTGCGCATGCGCCGCCAGGTAGACGGCGGCCTGGCCGGCCGAGTTGCCGCCGCCCACCAGCACCACGGTCTGCTGGCGGCATACCTTCGCCTCGACCGGTGAGGCCCAGTAATACACGCCGCGGCCCTCGAAGCGGGCCAGGTCCGGCAAGTCTGGCTTGCGGTAGCGCGCGCCGGCCGCCAGCACCACGCTGCGCGCCCGCGCGCAGGCGCCGTCGTCCAGTTCCACGCGCAGCGGCCGCTCGCGGCACAGCAGGCGCATCGCCGGAGCGGGGATGGCAATCTCGGCCCCGAACTTGCTCGCCTGCACAAAAGCGCGGCTGACCAGGGCGTGGCCCGAGATGCCGGTGGGGAAGCCGAAGAAATTCTCGATGCGCGCGCTGGCGCCGGCCTGGCCGCCATAGGCGCGCTGTTCCAGCACCATCACCGACAGGCCCTCCGAGGCCGCATACACGGCCGTGGCCAGGCCGGCCGGGCCGGCGCCCACGACCAAGACGTCGTAGACCATGTTGCGCGTGATGCGCGGCATGGTGCCCAGGAAGCGGCCCATCTCGAGCAGGCTCGGGTTCTTGATCACGAAGCCGTCCGGCATGGCGACCAGCGGCCAGTCGTGCTCCTGGCGCCAGTGCTCGCGCACCAGCTGGGCGGCGTCCTGGTCAGAGGCCGGGTCGCGCCGGGTATAGGGTTGCGCATTGCGCGACAAGAAGCTCTCGAGTTCGAACAGGCGCGCATGGCCGGGCGGCCCGATCAGGATCGGCCCGGTGGGCTGTTCGCCGATCAGGCGCGCGCGGCGCAGCATGAAGGCGCGCATCACGCGCTCGCCCAGCACCGCCTCGGCCATCAGCAGCGCGCGCAGCGCCTCCGGGTCGAGCACCAGCGCTTCCAGATGGCCGACCGCCACGCCGTCGACCAGCGGCGGCCGGCCCGACAGCTGGGACACTTCGCCGGTGAACTGCCCGGGATTGAACAGGTGCACCTCGACCCGGTGGCCGAGGGCGTTGCTGCGGCTGCAGCGCAGCTGGCCGGACAGCACCACGACCATGCCGGGCGAATCGACCAGGGCCCGGAACACGAAGTCGCCGTCGTGCCAGGCGCGCTCGGTGGCAAAGCGGCGGATGCGCTTGATGTCGTCGTCGCCGAGGACGGGATAGACCTGGTGGCCGCGCGTTTTCAGGTCGATCAGGTAGCGCGGATCGATGATGGACGGTTCCGGCAGGGATTCTGGCGTGGTGTCGTTCATGGGAGCTCTCGGCTGGTCGCGTCGGATGCGACGCTGGCGAATGCATGGTAATGCAGCCAGGCCGCTTTGTGAGCTATACCGTAGGATGGGTTCACAATCGTGAAGCCATTTTGTTCAGCGCTGGCGCTGCAGGCGCAGCAGCAGCCAGGCCGCTACCGTTGTAAACGCCGCGACCAAGCCCAGTGCGATCCAGAAGCCGTGGCCGTCGTCGGCCAGCGGCACGCCGCCCACGTTCATGCCGAGCAGGCCGGCAATCAGGTTGATCGGCAGCGCCATCACCGTCACGATCGTCAACAGGTACAGGCTGCGGGCATTGTCTTCGTTGACGCGGGCGGCGAGTTCTTCCTGCAGCAACTTGATGCGCTCCTGCAGCGCTGCCAGGTCGCTCAGCACCACCGTGAATTCCTCGGTCGCCTGGCGCAGGTCTTGCCGGTCTTCGCCGTCGACCCAGGACGGCGGGCGTTGCAGCAGACGGAACAGGGCGGCCGGTTCCGGCGCCAGCAGGCGCTGCAGGCGCACCAGCACACGCCGCAGCGAGCCGAGGTCTTCGCGCTGGCGCGTCAGGCGACCGGCCAGCAGCCGGTCTTCGATGGTGTCGACCCGCGCCACTGCCTCGCGCACGATGTTCACCAGCACGTCGGCCTGGTCGCGCAGCAGATGGATCAGCAGCTCGCTCGACGAGCGCAGCGGGGCGCCCTGGCGCACGTCCTGGCGCAGGCGTTCGATCGAGGCCAGGGGTTTCCTGCGCGCGCTGATCGCGACCTGCGGCGTTACGTGGACCCACAAGGTCGAGATCTCGGCGCTGTCGAGCGAAAAGCCATGCAGCACGTCGTTGACGACGGCGATCAGGGCGTTGTCGGCCAGCTCGAGGCGGGTCGAGCGCGAGCCCTGGTGCAGCGTTTCATAGAACTCGTCGGCCAGCATGGCGTGGCTGCGCAGCCAGCGCTCGCTGGCGGTGTTCGACAGGTTGAAGTGCAGCCAGATGAACTGTTCCGGTGGCGGGTCGCGCATCCAGGCCAGGGCCTCGTGCACGCCGATCGGCGTCGCGGTCGTGTCGCGCCGGAACAGGAATCCCCATACCAGGCCCGAATCGTCGGAGCCGTAATTGAAGCCGGGAGCCATCTGCGCCATTGACCTTCCTGGAGGAATAAACGATGGGCAATTGTAGAGCGTTCTGAAGGCGCGATGTTGGCTGCCGGCGACATGCGTGGAAATCTTGCGTTGTCATCAAGTTGAAACCATCGGCCGCTAAGATTGCTCCTGTGTCTCTCCGCGTGATCCCTCAACCGGATACTGCGTTTTTCCGTCGGCCTCACAGTCGGCGGATTTTTTTTGTGCGCCTCCCGGGCGGGCATGGCGCTGCACGATGGGGCCCGATGGCCCGACGAAAGGAAACAGATGCAAGTCTCTCAGATCGATCGCCGCGGCGCGGCGCCGGACGACATGGCTGACCATGGCCTCGTCAATCCCTATGCGGGCGCGACCCACGTGGTGCGCCAGGGCATCCTGATCCAGGCCAGCCTGGGCACCCGCAGCGCCGTCGAATTCCTCAAGCAGCATGGCGTGCACGGCGCCGTGATTCACCGCGTACTGATGGGCGAGCAGGTGCGACAGGACGACCAGGCGGCGCTGGACGATCGCGTGGCGATCGACGATCCCAGGATGTGATTGACGTCAGGCGTGTTCGGTCAGCTCGCGCAGGATGGCGCACTGGCCGGCGGGCCGCGTCGAATCGCAGCGCGCACGCAGGCTCGACAGCTCGGCGCGAAGCATGCTTAGTTCGAGAATCTGGCGGTCGATCTCGGACAGCTGGTGATCGACCAGCGCGTTGACGCCGCTGCAGGAACGCTCGGGCTGGTCCTGGTAGCCGAGCAGGGTCTCGACCTCGTTCAGGGACATGCCCAGCGACCGGCAGCGGCGGATGAAATGCAGCCGCTCGGCGTGGCTGGCGTCGTACATCCGGTAATTCGCCTGCGACCTGAGCGGTGGCGGCAGTAATCCCTTCTGCTCATAGAAACGGACCGTCTCGGACTGGCAGCCCGTCAGTTTCGCTAATTCACCAATGCGCATCTGCATGCAAATCCTCGCTTGACCTTGTAGTAACTATAGGGATTCTAATGCAGATATCGTCATTGGAGGTAAGTCATGTCTGCCTGTTGTTCCGGATCCTGCAGTTCGTCCACTCCGCCCGATGGGCGCTACCGCAAGGTGCTGTGGGCGGCGCTGTTCATCAATTTCATCATGTTCGGCGTCGAGCTGGCCAGCAGCCTGGCGGCCGGGTCGGTGTCTTTGCTGGCCGACTCGGTCGATTTTCTCGGCGACGCCGCCAACTACGCGGTATCGCTGTTCGTGCTCGGCATGGCCGTGGTGTGGCGCTCGCGCGCCGCCTATGCCAAGGGCGTCGTGATGGGCGTCTTCGGCGTGCTGGTGCTGGCGCGCGCATTGTGGTTCGGGCTGGACGGCCACCTGCCGCATGCCCAGACCATGGGGGCGGTCGGCATCCTGGCGCTGCTTGCCAACGGCGCGGTGGCGGCGATGCTGTACGCGTTTCGCCATGGCGACGCCAATATGCGCTCGGTGTGGCTATGCACCCGCAACGACATGATCGGCAACCTGGCCGTGATGCTGGCGGCGTTGGGCGTGTTTGGCACCCGCGCCGGATGGCCGGACATCGTGGTGGCGAGCATCATGGCTTGCCTCGGCCTGTCGGCGGCGCGCGAAGTGATACGGCAGGCGCGCGCGGAGCTGCGGGAGCAGGCGTCGGCGGAAGCAAGCTTGCCAGTGGCGGTGCCGGCGCCCGCGCCGGTGCCAACGTCAGCCTCGGCGTCAGTGTCCGCGCCGATCATCGAGATCCGGCGCCGCTGACGGGCAGCGCGCAGGTTCCCCAAACAGCGCCGGCACCCATCATCCCGGCGGTGGCGAGCTCGCCTGCGGCCGCACGTCCTCGCGCTCGCCATGCTCGACGATCAGCATGGCCGCACTGTACAGGTCCGGCGCAATGCGCGTGGGCAGGCGGCGCGGCCCCAGGCGCCATTCGGTCTCGTTGCCGTTGTCGATCAACAGGGTGCGGCAGCCGGCGCGGTTGCCGGCCTCGACGTCGTGCAGGATGTCGCCGATCATCCAGGATGCACGCAGGTCGATGTCGTGTTCGTGCGCGGCGCGCAGCAGCATGCCGGGAGACGGTTTGCGGCAGTCGCAGGCGAAGGCATAGTCGCCGACGGTGCCGAGCGGGTGATGCGGGCAATAATAAAAGCCGGCGAGGGTGAGCTGTTCGCGAAACAGCAGGTCGCTCAGGCGGTCGAAGACCGGGCCCATCGCCTCTTCGCCGAAACAGCCGTGCGCGATGCCGGGCTGGTTGCAGACCACGAACAGGCGGTAGTCGAGCTCGGCCAGCATGCGCAGCGCCGCGCCGGCCCCGCTCACCAGGTGGATGCGGCGCGGCTCGGCATTGAATGGGATGTCGTCGACCAGTGTGCCTTCCTGGTCGAGGAAGATGGCTTTCATGCGCGCTCGCTCAGGTGAAGCTCAGGCGAAGCGCACGCGGTAGCGCACCGCGCCGGCCAGGCGCCAGAACACCGACAGTGGCGGCAGCAGGATCGACGTGATCGCCATCTCGGCCACGTGCGAGGCGCTGTGGGCCGTGCCTTTCAGGCGGCGCAGGCACAGGCGCACGGTGAGCGCCAGCCAGACCAGGGTGGCGGCCAGGGCCAGCCAGCGCACGCCCAGCGCCCAGCAGGGAAGGGCCAGCAGCAGGGCGGCGACGATCGCGTAGTGGTCCCAGCACGGACGCGCCTCGATGCGCTCGCGGTACAGCGTCGGGTGCTTCTTGTACAGCAGCGCATCGAAAACGGCGTGGCGAATCTGCAGCAGGCTGGCGCCCCAGGGGGCCGGCCGCACCGGGTGCACGGCCAGCGCCTGCGGCGCACGCACGATGCGGATGCCTTGTTCGAGCAGGCGGAAGTGCAGGTCGGCGTCGCTGCCGCGCTGGACGCTGAAGCGCTCGTCGAAGCCATCGAGCCGCTCGAGCACCGGTTTGCGGACGAAGCAGTTGGCGCTGGTGAAGTCGGCGAGTTCGTGCGCATGCGCGCTGCGTTGGCGGTCGGTGGGCTTGGCCGGCACCGGCGTCTCGATGCGGCCGCAGACGACGTCGGCGCGGTCGTCGAGGGCGGCCAGCCCCTGGGCCAGCCAGTCGGGGCTGGGCACGGCGTCGTCGCTGGTAAAGGCGATGACATTGGCGCGCGCCGCCCGCCAGCCGCGGTTGCGCGCGGCGCCGGGCCCGCGCGGCCCGGTGTTGGCGACATAGGCCAGCCGCGGCCCGCGCTCGAGCGTGCGGGTGCGCCAGCCGGCCACCAGGTGCAGCGTGTTGTGATTGGGCTCGTCGTCCACGACGATGACTTCGACGCTGCGCGGGTCGACGCTCTGGCGCATCAGGGCGTCCAGGCTGCGGTCGAGCAGGTCCATGCGGCCGCAGGCGGGCAGCACGACGGAAACCGTGGGAAGGGCAGTGGTATTGGGGGCGTCGTCCGTTGCAGGCATGGATGTCTCCGCTGGTCTCGCGCCACGGCGTGATCGTGGCGATGTCGAGCGGTTCGATTGCCCTGCGCATGGCGCGGTTCCTGCGGTCAGGTACGGCTTGGAGATGGATCAACGCTACTGCCTGAAAAAACAAGCGGCCCTGGATGGGGCCGCTTGCCTTGCGATGAAGTTCGTCGTCAGCCGCGCGAGAACCCGGTATCGTCGTCCATCTTGCGGTCGCCCGCCAATTTGTTGGCGCCGCCCGGGCTGCGCGGGTAGCCGCCGGCGGCGTCGTTCGACTGGTGCACCGGATTCGGCTCGGCATGCATGCTGCCGCCGACCTGGTAGCCTTCGCCTTCGGTGCGCGGGCCCGAGTTGCCCGGGCTGCGCGGCAGGCCGCCCGAGACATTGTTCGACTGGTGGACGTCCTCGCTGCCGGTGTCGCGTGCGCCGGCGCCGGTCTGCGAGCCCTGGCGGTCGGTGCTGCGCTGCACCTCGCTGTTGCTGGCGTCCTGGGTGTCGGCGCGGTTATCGTCGGCGCCCTGGCGGTTGCCGTAGATGTCGCCGTGCTGCACGCCCGGCACACCGGCCTCGGTGCCGAGCGGTTCCGGCGCCACGGTGCCCGGCACGCGGCCAGGCTCGCCGCTGCGCAGTTCGGGGTGCGCCGGATCCTGCGGATTGAGGGTCTCGCCGGTCTGGGTCTTTCCCTGGCGATTGACCACGTCTTCACTGACGGACACGCCGGTATCGCGCTGGCGGTTGCCGACCGGTTGCTCCAGCTTGCCCCAGGCGTCGGAGTGCATTTCCATCTGGCGCTGGTGGCTGTCGGTCACGCCCTGCGTGGCGCCGGTGCCGCCGGTCTGCTGGCCCTGCATCGAACCGGGATGCGCCATGCCGGTGCCGGACTCATCCACCGCCGCGGCGCCGCGCTGCTCGCTCGCACCATTCGGATGGGTGTGGTCCATCGGGCCGCTCTTGGTATTTCCTTTGGAACCTGGCGTCCATTTTTCGTTAGCGCCATTATTCGTCTGGTTGTTAACTTCGCTACGTTGATTCGCGTCCATGTTGGTCTCCTGTGCTTGGTGAGCGGGCAGGTCGAAGTCCTGCCGGATAGCACCATGATGCGCGCCGATCACCCGGCACAGAATAGGAAGAGGTAGGGGGCGAATGTAGGACTGGTCCTGATGAGTTTGTTGACCACTGGAAGGTATTTTTCGAAGTGCATTATTTGTCGCTCAAAGTCCTACAAAGTCATCTGAAATGCTCCTATAGCCGCATCGGAGATGCCTGCCTAAGATGGGCTTCGACTCATCGTTCGCCAGCTAGTGGCCGGCGGCGATCGGGTCTCAAGCCTGCCGCAGGACGCGGCGGTTTCCACAAGTGTATAAGGGAGAACGTCATCATGGCCTCAAGCAACCAAGGTAACAAGCAATCCGGGAACCAGGGAAACAGCCAGAGCAGCGGCGGCGGCACCCGCAACCGCGGCTTTGCCTCGATGGATCCGGCGCGCCAGCGCGAAATCGCCAGCCAGGGCGGCAAGGCGGCGCACGCCAAGGGCACGGCCCACGAATTCACGTCGGAAGAAGCGCGCCGCGCCGGCAGCTTGAGCCACGGTAATCGTCAATCGGCCAACGCCAGCGCCGGCGGCGCCTCGCGCACCTCGACCAAGAGCGGCAACCGCCAGAGCGCCCAGGGCGGCAACCGCAGCGGCGGCTCGAAAGAATAAGCACCCGGCCGGCTGAATGCCGGCGGCACGTAGACATCGGGAAGCCACGCGCTTCCCGTTTTGCTTTTAATACACACAAAAGCCGAAGGGGATGCGGTAGAATCGCTGCGCCTTTTTCAACCTTCCCCAAGGATCAACGTCGTGAAACCAGCGGTCATTCGTCAAGTCAAGAGCCTGTCCATGTCCTGCGACCGGGTCGGCAACCTGTTGCTCACCAAGTTCTCCAGCCAGGGCGCGAGCGACCTGTGCATCCACATCCCGGCCTCGATCGTGTTCTGGCTGCTCAAGCACTTGCCGGTCAACCGCGATCCGCAGCTGAAGGCGCCGCCGGCCGGCCCAGGCATCACCCAGGCCGACTGGGACAGCCCCTACGTGCCGCGCGCGCAATACGTGAACTGCAAGGAACTGCCGGGCGCGATCCGCATGACATTCGTGCTCGACCGCAAGCCCGACCTGACCGTCGTCCTCGACCGCGGCAACGTCGAACTGATGCGCCAGATCATGGCCATGTACACCAAGGACCTGATCGACCTCGACGCGCAGTAAACACGCGCTTGCCCCCGGCCTGGCATCAGCGGTCGGCGCGGCCGATCCGGTATCATGGCCGGCGCTGCTCATGCACTGATCGTCGGGCAGGCGCCCGACGCCCGATATTTGCACACCGTCCACCGCGACGGGCCATGAAAGGATCCCACGATGCCCATCAAGATCAGCACGATGTTCGACTCCGGCTCGATCGACGTCGTCCGCGCCGACAACGCCAAACAGATCGACCTGAACCTGCGCAAGGATTCGCACGCCGACATCCACCAGTGGTTCCACTTCCGCCTGCAGGGCGCGCGCGGCCAGGCCGTCACGATGCGCTTCCTGAACGCCGGCCAGGCCACCTATCCGAAGGGCTTCGAGGGCTACCAGGCGGTGGCGAGCTACGATACCGAGAACTGGTTCCGCGTACCGACCAGCTTCGACGGCCAGGTGATGACCATCGAGCACACCCCGGAACTGGACAGCGTCTACTACGCCTATTTCGAACCCTACACCTGGGAACGCCACCTGCGCCTGCTGGGCGAAGTGGCCGAGAACCCGATCGCGCGCGTGCACGACATCGGCAGCACGGTCGACGGCCGCGACATGAACCTGGTGGTGATCGGCAATCCGCAGGCCGAGAAGAAGATCTGGGTCATCGCCCGCCAGCATCCGGGCGAATCGATGGCCGAATGGTTCGTCGAAGGCATGATGGATGCGCTGCTCGACAACGCCAACCCGGTCGCGCGCAAGCTGCTGCAGCGCGCCGTGTTCTACATCGTTCCGAACATGAACCCGGACGGTTCGGTGCGCGGCAACCTGCGCACCAATGCCGCCGGCGCCAACCTGAACCGCGAGTGGATGAACCCGTCGCTCGAGCGCAGCCCCGAGGTACTGTGCGTCAAGCAGAAGATCGAAGAGATCGGCATCGACATGTTCTTCGACATCCATGGCGACGAAGCGCTGCCCTACAACTTCGTGGCCGGCTGCGAGATGCTCGAGGATTTCACCGCCGAGCGCGCGCTGGAGCAGAGCAACTTCATCGACCGCTATATCTCGTGCAGCCCCGACTTCCAGAAGGAATACGGTTACGCCGCCAGCAAGTACAACGACGAGCTCTTGACCCTGGCCTCCAAATACGTCGGCCACCACTACAAATGCCTGTCGTTGACGCTCGAGATGCCGTTCAAGGACAACGCCAACCTGCCCGACCCGCACGTCGGCTGGAACGGCGCGCGCAGCGCCGGCCTTGGCGCGGCGATGCTGCAGCCGATCCTGCAGGCGCTGGGCTGATCGAATGGGCGTTGAAATCGAACGCAAGTTCCTGCTCGCGAACGATGCCTGGCGCGCGCTGGGCACGCCCGTGCTGCTGCGCCAGGGCTATCTGTCTGCCGACCCGCAGCGCACGGTGCGCGTGCGCATCGAGGGCGAGCAGGGCGTCCTGACCATCAAGAGCAAGAGCGAAGGGGCGTCGCGCGGGGAGTGGGAGTATCCGATTCCCCTGGATGACGCTACCGAGCTACTCGACCGCCTGTGCGAGCGCCCGCTGGTCGAGAAGTACCGGCGCCGCATCCAGTACGCCGGCTTCACCTGGGAAGTCGATGAATTCCTGGGCGAGAACGCCGGCCTGGTGGTGGCCGAGATCGAGCTGCCTTCCGAAGACGCCGTCTTCGACAAGCCGGACTGGATCGGTCAGGAAGTCACCGCCGACAAGCGCTACTACAACTCCAACCTGATCCGCTCTCCGTACTCTACCTGGACCGATACCAAACGATGACGACAGCATTGTCAATCAATTCGCGCCGCAGCCTGCTCGCACTTTCCCTCTCCACCGCACTGGGCCTGGCGCTGCCGGCCAGCGGGGCATTTGCCGCCGATGCGGCGAGTTATTTCCCGCCCGCCGGCGAATGGGCCCGCAAGGACCCGGCCCAGCTGGGCATGGATCCGGCGGCCCTGTCCGCGGCGGTACAGTTCGCGCAATCGCGCGAGACCGAGCGTCCGCTCGACCTGTCCGACCAGGAAGCCATCTTCGGCACGCGCCTGGGCTCGATGCCCACCAAACGCGCCCGTACCAATGGGGTCGTGATCTACAAGGGCTATGTGGTGGCAGAATTCGGCGACACGCGCTTCGTCGACCCGACCTATTCGGTGGCCAAGAGCATGCTGGCGACGGTTGCCGGCGTGGCGGTGCGCGATGGCCGCATCAAGGTCGAGGACCCGGTCGCGAAGACCGTCAACGACGGTGGCTATGCCGCGCCGCACAACGCGCCGGTGACCTGGAAGCAGCACCTGCAGCAGGAATCCGAGTGGGAAGGCGAGCTGTGGGGCAAGCACAGCAACTTCATCGGCAAGGAAGCCTTCGGCAAGGGCGAGAAGAAGCCGCGCGCGATCAAGGCGCCGGGCAGCTTTTATGAGTACAACGACACCCGCGTGAACCGCTTCGCCCTGTCGCTGTTGCGCGTTTTCGGCCAGTCGGTGCCGGATGTTTTCCAGCAGCAGGTCATGGACCCGATCGGCGCGTCGCAGACCTGGAAATGGGTCCCGTACCACAACAGCTATGTGGAAGTGAACGGCAAACAAGTGCCATCGGTCAGTGGCGGCACGCGCTGGGGCGGCGGCATGTGGATCGACAGCTGGGACATGGCACGCTTCGGCTACCTGTGGCTGCATCAGGGGAATTGGGCCGGCAAGCAGGTCCTGCCTGCGTCCTACGTGAAGGAAGCGCTCACCCCGAGCGCCCACGGTCCGGATTATGGCTATCTGTGGTGGCTCAACACCAAGGGCAAGAACCTGCCTGGCATGCCAGCCACGGCCTTCGCGGCGCTAGGGGCGGGCAGCAACGACATCGTCGTCTCGCCCGAGCACGACCTGGTGATCGTGTGGCGCTGGCATGCCGGCAATGCGGCCGAGTTCGCCACGCGCGTGATTGCTGCCATCCGTAAATAAAGACGTTCAATATCCGTAACGCGGGCGCTCCCAATTGTGCGGGGCAAAACGGGATTTGGGTGATATATTTTTATCATTAATTCCCACCCGCGATGCGGTGTTGTGTGTCCACGATTGACCCGACAATTTGTTTTTGCAGTAACCCCGGTCGGGTCAAGGTCAGGCATGCGCTCCGGCATTGCCAACACCACCAGGACACACAAGAATGAACAAGAATATCGCCATCGTCGGCGCTGGATTTTCCGGGGCCGTGATCGCAAACCAGCTGGCGCAGGCCGGCTATACCGTCGACGTATTCGAATCGCGTCCCCATATTGCAGGCAACTGCTATTCGGAACGCGATGCCGAGACCGGCGTCGTGGTCCACGTCTATGGGCCGCACATCTTCCATACCGATAACGAGCGCGCCTGGGAATTCGTGAACCGCTATGCCGAGTTCAAACCCTACGTGAATCGCGTCAAAGCCATCACCGGCGGCAAGGTGTTCACCCTGCCGATCAACCTGTTGACCATCAACCAGTTCTTCAACAAGACCATGGGTCCGGCCGAGGCGCAGGAATTCCTGCAGAACCTAGGCGACAAGTCGATCGAAAATCCGACCACCTTCGAAGAACAGGCGCTGCGCTTCGTCGGCCGCGAGCTGTATGAGGCCTTCTTCAAGACCTATACGATCAAGCAGTGGGGCCTGCACCCGAGCGAGCTGCCGGCCAGCATCCTCAAGCGCCTGCCGGTGCGTTTCAATTACGACGACAATTACTTCAACCACAAATACCAGGGCATGCCGGCCAACGGTTACACCGAGCTGGTGCAGAACATCCTCGACGTGCCGGGCGTGACCGTGCACCTGAGCACCGCCTTCGACCCGGCCGATAAAGGCAACTACGCCCACGTGTTCTACAGCGGCCCGATCGACGCCTGGTTCAAGCACGAAGAAGGCCGCCTGCCTTACCGTACGCTGGACTTCGAAACCTTCCGCGCCGACGGCGATTACCAGGGTAATGCCGTCATCAACTACTGCGACGACGAGAAGAAATACACCCGCATTACCGAGCACAAGCACTTCTCGCCGTGGGAAAAGCACGAGAAGACCATCTGCTACGCCGAGTACAGCCGCCAGTGCGAAGAAAACGACGTGCCGTACTACCCGATCCGCCAGACGCGCGAGAAGGCGCAGCTGGAGCTGTACGTGAACAAGGCGAAGAACGAACCGAACGTCACCTTCGTCGGCCGCCTAGGCACCTATCGCTACCTGGACATGGACGTCACCATCCACGAAGCGCTGCTCACCTCGGACAAGTTCCTGGAAAGCGCGAAGACCGGCGAACGCATGCCGGCCTTCGCCATCGATCCGATGGCGTAAGGCTTACGCCGCAAAGCCGCCGTCGATCAGCAGGTCGCCGCCGGTCACATACGCGGCTTCCGGTCCCGCCAGGTAGGCGACCATGGCCGCGATCTCTTCGGGACGGCCATGGCGCTTGATGGCCATGTAGTCGTGCAGGCCGGCGCCGAACTCGGTCTTTTCCGGGTTCATGTCGGTGTCGACCGGGCCCGGCAGCACATTATTGATCGTGATCCCGCGCGGGCCCAGCTCGCGCGCCAGTCCCTGGGTCAGGCCGCTCAGGGCCGACTTGCTCATCGCATACACCGAACCGCCCACCATCGGCATGCGCAGCGCATTGGTGCTGCTGATGTTGACGATGCGGCCACCCTGGCCCATATGCGGCAGCACCGCCTTCACGCCTGCGAACACGGCTCGCACGTTGACGCCCACCGTCTTGTCGAAGTCTTCCAGTGTAAACTCGTCGATCGGGCCGAACACGGCCACGCCCGCATTGTTGACCAGGATGTCGATGCGGCCGCGCGCCTGGACCACGGTCTCGACCGCGGCCTTGATCGCGCCCGGGTCGGTCGCGTCGCTGCGGATCGCTTCGGCGCTGCCGCCTGCCGCCTTGATCTCGTTCACTAGCGCTTCGGCGGCGTTTGCCGATTGTTGATAGGTCAGCGCCACGTGCGCGCCGTCAGACGCCAGGCGGCGCGCGATGGCGGCGCCGATGCCGCGCGAACCGCCGGTGACCACGGCAACCTTGCCTTCGAATGCGTTTTTCATGATGGACTCCCTGTGAGTGATTGGACGAGTCCGCAGTATCCTGCGAACCTGGAGTTGAAACTAGCGGGCCTGAAGTCGTATGACTTTCAACTACAGGTATAAAATCCCGTGGTGTCGCAAGCGAACGCGTGGACGGCGGAGCCGTCCACCCTACCTGTCTCTGTCATTTCCGTATTTATTTCATGCCATGCCGGAATCGATCAGCCATCTCGTGTCCTTCATCTACAGCGCCGAGGAGCGCGGCTTTTCGCCTGCCGCGCGCCGGCTCGGACTGAGCCCGGCTGCGGTCAGCAAGAACGTCGCCCGCCTCGAACAGCACCTGGGCGTGCGCCTGTTCCAGCGCACCACGCGCCAGTTGCGGCTGACGGCCGAGGGCGAGCGCTACCTGCACGAAGTGGCCGAAGCGTGGAAACGGATCGAGGAGGCGACCCTGGCCACGCGCCAGGGCGCCGGCCAGCCGGGCGGGACGCTGAAGATCGGCATGGCGCCGCTGGTCGGGCGCACGTATTTCGTGCCGATGCTGGAAGACTTTTTGCAGCGCTATCCGGCCATCGTCCCCGACCTGCATTTCGAGAACCGCCAGGTCGACCTGGTCAAGGAAGGCTTCGACGTGGCGATCGGCGGCGGCGTCGAGTTGAACGAGGGGATGGTGGCGCGCGAACTGACCATGGTGAACAGCATCGTGGTGGCCAGCCCGGCCTACCTGGCGCGGTGCGGCCGGCCGCGCGATCCGGACGACCTGGCGCGGCACGACGGCATCGCGCGCCGCGCGGTCGGCAGCGGGCGCCTGCTCAGCTGGAGCTTGCGCCGCGACGATGGACAGCAGGCGCCGGTGGAGCTGCGCACGGTGATGGTGTGCGACGACCCCGAGGCGATGGCGCAGGCGGCCCTGGCCGGCATCGGCGTGGCGGTGCTGCCGCTGCCGCACGCGCAAGCATTCCTGCGCAGCGGCGGGCTGGTCGACGTCTTGCCGGGATGGTATGCGCCGGGGCGGGCGCTGTGCCTGTACTACGCGAGCCGCAGGCTGTTGCCGGCCAAGACGCGGGTGTTCATCGACTTCGTGGTCGAGCGTTTCGAGCAGCAGGGATTGGCGCGGCAGTTCACGATGCCGGAAGGGCCGGCACAGTAGGAGGAGAGGGCGCTTCCGCCGCAGCGGAAGCGCAAGACGTCGTCAGTGTGGCGTCAGTGGAAGTGTTCGGTGCCGCTTGGTGCGTCTTCCGGCATCTCGGCATGTACCAGTTCGCCGGTAGGATCGGCGAACAGGGGCGAGCCGCAATCGTCGCAATACTCGGCCACGTAGCGCTCGTTGATGCGCTTGATGTGGGCGATGCCGGCGTCGTTGAGGTGGGCCGCGATCTCGTTGATCGGCGACAGCGGCGTGGCGCTGACTGCCAGCGGGCCTTCCATCGGCGTGCCGTTCTCGTCTTCCTGGCCATACAGCGGCCAGACGATGCCATACACCACGTCGGCGCTCTGGCGCATGGTAAACGAGACGCGGTATTCGTCGATCTGGATGTCGGGCGATTCTTCGCCGAAGCCGGCGATCACGGCGCGCAGGTCGGACGCTTCCACGTTCAGCGTATTGGTCAGGTAGTGCACGGCGGCGCGGATCGAGATCGGGCGGATCAGCTTGTCGGCTTCGCGGCAGGCCACGTAATACGCTTCCGGCAACAGCAGCTCGATGCCGCAGCCCGGCAGCAGGCGCGCGATGTTCGCGCTGGCCTGGGCGCGCCATTGCTCGAGGCTGCGGTTGCGCTCTTCGGCGAACCGCAGATGGTGCTGCGGTTCTTGCCAGCGGAACAGCGGCTCGCCAGCGGGGGCGACGATCGCGATCAACAGGTAGCGGGTATCGGCCAGGAAGGGTGCGGTCTCGTCCAGGTGCTGGGCCGGTTTGATGGTGCCGCCCTTGTGGGCGGCGGCGGCCAGCTTCTGCGTCAGCGCCGCCGTTTCGGCGTGGGTGCGCGGCAGTTGGTCGAGCGAATACAAGGTAGGAGCAATCGCCATCTTGGTGCCGTCGGCCAGCAGGTGGGCCGAGAAGTGGGCGCCCAGGGTCGACAGCAGATCGTTGGGGATGGTGCCGGTGGCGATCGAGAAGCGGGTCCAGGCCAGGATCGGCGCCGCGACCAGCAGGGCCTGCCAGGTGACGTCGCCGTCATCAGCCTGCTCGACCATGGTGGCCGATTCGCTGACCGCTTCGACCGTATCCATCAGCACGTCGTAAGAGGCCAGGTCGTCCTTGAACAGGGCGTTCAGGGCGGCGTCGATGCTGTCCTGATGGTTGGTCTTGAGCAGCTTTTGCAGGCAGGTGTCGAGTTGGCGTTCCCAGGCCCGCTCTTCGGCACGGCTGGCAGCTTGCATGAGGGCTTGCGAGAGGCTGACGAGGCGCTGGCTTTCTGCGGAAAGTTTTGGAGTTGAATCTTTGGAAGGACGACGCATGGCGCTGGTGGGTCTCTTGTCAGTGAATGTTTCGAAAGTCCGAGGGGTGATGATAAACCCATATCCCCGGTATTGTAGTTGATTCGGCCACAGGTCATGAACAATGGCTGTCATGGAAGCAGGGCGAACGCCATGCGTTCGATGCGCACGCAAACGCTTGCACAATGCGCGAACAGGGTACATAATGAGAATAATTCTCATTCAAACATGTTTGGGAAGAGCGATTGGAGTGTTTCGAGCTGTGTTTCCAGCTTGTGTTGCAAGCAGTAGCCGTTGGCGACCGGGAAAGCGCTGACGGATGTTTCTCACGGAGTACCACCCCCGCCGGGCAACCGGATTCGCCCCTCCTGACGCTGTCA
The DNA here is from genome assembly GCA_002339265.1 of Massilia sp. UBA2604. Classification (GTDB taxonomy): domain Bacteria; phylum Pseudomonadota; class Gammaproteobacteria; order Burkholderiales; family Burkholderiaceae_D; genus Telluria. The sequence continues at coordinate 23,911 of DDKG01000300.1, forward strand.
GGAGGGATTTTTTTGTTGGCTCGACAAAAAGAAGAACGACATGATGCTGCATATTCCCGGCGTGCTGACGCCGGACCAGGTGGCCGGGATTCGCGCCCGCATGGCCGGCGCGCCGGAATGGCTCGACGGCCGCGAGAGCGTGGGCCCGCAAGGGGCGAAGGTCAAGCGCAACCGCCAACTGGGCGAGGGCACGCCGCTGGCCGTCGAGCTGGGCCAGATCGTCAGCGCCGCCCTGATGGCGAACCCGATGTTCTTCTCCAGCGCGCTGCCGTTGCGGGTGCTGGCGCCATATTTCAATGCATATAGCGGCGGCGAACACTACGGCCTGCACGTGGACGGCGCGATCCGGGCCCAGCGGGGCGGCGGTGCGCCGGTGCGGGCCGACGTCTCGACCACGCTGTTCCTGAGCGAACCGGAAGAATACGAAGGCGGCGAGCTGGAAGTGGTGGACCTGTATGGCACCCACGAGGTCAAGCTGGCGGCGGGCGATGCCATTGTGTATTCGTCGGGCAGTGTGCACCAGGTGCGGCCGGTGACGCGCGGCGAGCGGGTGGCGTCCTTCCTCTGGACCCAGAGCATGGTGCGCGACGACGGCAAGCGCGGGATGCTGTTCGATCTCGATGCCCAGATCCAGAAGCTGCGCGCGCAGCATGGGGAGTCGGAGATCACGGTGGGGTTGACGGCGCATTATCACAATCTGCTGAGGATGTGGGCCGAGGTGTGATGCGGTATGCGGTGCGATTGCACCCGCAGCGCTCGAACGTCATTCCCGCGCAGGCGGGAATCCAAGTGTGCGTGCGCTGCCATTGACGTTTGAGGCGGGTGGTGGGCTAAGGACTTGGATTCCCGCCTGCGCGGGAATGACGTGCTGGGGACGTGGTCATTGAGGCGACGGTGGTCGGTTCAGGCCGCAGTCAACATAAGTTAGTTGGCCTCAAGACCGTCGTTCCCGCGCAGGCGGGAACCTAAGTTGCATGAGCTACCACTACGCTGAACTTGGATTCCCGCCTGCGCGGGAATGACGTGCTGGGGACGTGGTCATTGAGGCGACGGTGGTCGGTTCAGGCCGCAGTCAACATAAAAAAGGGCTGGAACCCGCGAGGATTCCAGCCCTTTTGCCATCCAGGCAGCCCGCTTGCGCGGGCCTTCCAGATTTAAGCAGCCAGCAGCTGACGCAGCACGAACGGCAGAATACCGCCATGCTTGTAGTAATCGACTTCGATCGGGGTGTCGATACGCAGCAGCACTTTGACTTCCTGCGACTCGCCGTTTTCGCGGTGGATCACCAGGGTCGCCAGTTGTTGCGGCTTGATCTCGCCTTCCAGGCCCTTCAGGTCGAAGGTTTCCTTGCCGGTGATGCCCAGCGATTCGACGCTGTCGTTGCCGATGAATTGCAGCGGCAGCACGCCCATGCCGACCAGGTTCGAGCGGTGGATGCGCTCGTACGAACGCACGACCACGGCCTTCACGCCCAGCAGTTGGGTGCCCTTGGCGGCCCAGTCGCGCGACGAGCCGGTGCCGTACTCTTCGCCGCCGAAGATCATGGTCGGGGTGCCCGCGGCCACGTACTTCATTGCAGCGTCGTAGATCGACATCTGTTCGCCGGTCGGCTGGTGCAGGGTAATACCGCCTTCGACTGCCGAACCGTCGGCCTTCGGCGGGATCATCTTGTTCTTGATACGCACGTTGGCGAAGGTGCCGCGCATCATGATCTCGTGGTTGCCGCGGCGCGAGCCGTAGGAGTTGAAGTCCGCCTTGAGGACGTCATGTTCCTTGAGCCACTTGCCTGCAGGACCGTCTTCCTTGATCGAACCGGCCGGGGAGATGTGGTCGGTGGTGATCGAGTCGCCGAACACGCCCAGCGCGCGGGCGCCGGTGATGCCGGTGGCGGCCGCTTTCGGGGTCATCTCGAAGTCGGCGAAGAATGGCGGTTCGGCGATGTAGGTCGATTCTGGCCAGTTGTAGACTTGGCCTTCGGTCGACGACACGCGTTCCCACAGCGCGCCAGGGTTGCCCTTGACGTCGGCGTAGTTCTTCTTGAACACGTCCGAGTTCATCGCGAAGCGCATCAGTTCGCCGATCTCTTGCGAGGTTGGCCAGATGTCGCCCAGGTAGACGTCGACGCCGTTGCTGTCCTTGCCCACTGGCTCGGTCATCAGGTCTTTGGTCATGTTGCCGGCGATCGCGTAGGCGACGACCAGCGGTGGCGAGGCCAGGAAGTTCGAGCGGATGTTCGGGTGAATACGCGCTTCGAAGTTGCGGTTGCCCGACAACACAGCGGCAGCGACGATGTCGTTCTGGGTGATCGCGGCGTTCAGTTCCGGGGTCAGGTCACCGGCATTGCCGATGCAGGTGGTGCAGCCGTAGGCGGTCACGCCGAAGCCCAGCTTGTCCAGGTAAGGCAGCAGGCCGGCGGCGGTCAGGTATTCGGTGACCACGCGCGATCCAGGGGCCAGCGACGACTTGATGTGCGGCGCCACGGTCAGGCCGCGCTCGACGGCTTTCTTGGCCAGGAGGCCCGCGGCCAGCAGCACGCTCGGGTTCGAGGTGTTGGTGCACGAGGTGATGGCGGCGATCAGGATGTCGCCGTTCTTCACGCGCACGCCGTTGGTGGTCTCGTAGACCTTGTGCAGGTCGTCCGGGTTCTTGTTGAAGCCGTTCTGGGTAGTCGGCTTGCTGAACAGTTCGGTGAAGGTGTTCTTCACGTAGCCCAGTTCGATACGGTCTTGCGGACGCTTCGGACCGGCCAGGGAAGGGGTGACGGTCGACAGGTCCAGTTCCACCACGCGGGTGTAGTCGATCTCGCCTTCTTGCGGGATGCCGAACATGCCCTGGGCCTTGTAGTAGCCTTCGAAGGCAGCCAGTTCTTCTTCGGTACGGCCGGTGCCGCGGAAGTAGTCGACGGTCGCTTCGTCCACTGGGAAGAAGCCCATGGTCGCGCCGTATTCAGGCGCCATATTGCCGATGGTCGCGCGGTCGGTGGTCGACAGCGAGCGGGTGCCTTCGCCGAAGAACTCGACGAACTTGCCCACGACTTTCTCTTTGCGCAGCAGCTCGGTGATGGTCAGCACTAGGTCGGTCGCGGTGCAGCCTTCGCGCAGCTTGCCCTTCAGGTTGACGCCGATGACGTCCGGGGTCAGGAAGTAGACCGGCTGGCCCAGCATGCCGGCTTCGGCTTCGATGCCGCCCACGCCCCAGCCGACGACGCCGACGCCGTTGATCATGGTGGTGTGCGAGTCGGTGCCGACCAGGGTGTCAGGGTAGTACACCGAACCCTGCTTCATGACGCCGCGCGCCAGGTATTCCAGGTTGACCTGGTGGACGATGCCGAAGCCCGGCGGCACGACGCCGAAGGTATCGAAAGCTTGCATGCCCCACTTCATGAACTGGTAGCGCTCGTTGTTGCGCGAGAATTCCAGCTTCATGTTCAGGTCGAGCGCGTCGGGCTCGCGGAAGTGGTCGATCGTGACCGAGTGGTCGACCACCAGGTCGACCGGCACCAGCGGCTCGATCTTCTTCGGATCGGCGCCCATCTTGGCGGCGACGTTGCGCATTGCGGCCAGGTCGGCCAGCAGCGGCACGCCGGTGAAATCCTGCAGCACGACGCGGGCCACGACGAACGGGATCTCGTCGGTACGCTCTGCGGTCGCGCCCCAGTTGGCCAGTTGCTTGACGTGTTCTTCGGTGACCTTCTTGCCGTCGCAGTTACGCAGGACGGACTCGAGGACGATACGGATCGACACCGGCAGGCGCGACAGGTTCACACCGAGGTTTTCCGCCAGCGCCGGCAGCGAATGGAACTGGCCGCTCTGGCCTGCGCCGATCGGGAATTCCTTCAGTGTGTTCAGAGTGTTGCGAGACATAATCTCTCCTTCAGTGGGAATATTGTTATTTCAACAGCAGCGTTCACGGAAATAACGGACAGATATAACTTCGGGCGACAGAACGGCGCGGATATCCGGGAAAATCCGCGCCGCACCTTCAAGTCTTGCTCGCCTCCGGTTCCGCGGTCGCCACGATCGCGGACTGTTCGGCGTTCTTGCATTCATTGGCCAACTGGCGGTTGAGCTTCGAGTCGAGCAGGATGCCCTTGGACGGAATGCCGATCCAGATCAGGCCATAGTGCGGATTCTCGAAGCGCAGCGCGCCGGTGGTGGTGCCGATGCGGGCCAGGCGGTGCAGGCGCTGCTTCCAGCGCAGCGCGATATGGCTGTCATCGGTCTCGTTCGTATAGATCGTGATCTTGTTGCCGAGTTCGCAAGCGTATTCGGTCACCTTGGTGTCGGTGATGTCCGGTTCGTTGACTTCGAGAGGATCGGCCGAGGCTGCAGCAGCGGCTGCTGCTGCCGCCGCGGCCGCTGCTGCAGCCTGCGCCTTCTTCGACGGTTTCTTCTTGGCTTGCGCCTTCAGGACTGCTTCCGCTTTCGGATGCTTTTCCTTGGCGGAGGAACCTGCGGCAATGGCCGGCGCGCACACGCCGGCGGCCGCGAACGCGAAAGCGCAGGCGGCGACGAATTTGGGGAGGAGGGTGGCCATGGCTTGATTATTCGCTGTCGGGGAGGTTGACGATTGCCGCAGCGGCGTCCGGCAGCGCGAGGCCCGCCAGTTTGGCACGCTGCAACACCGACCAATAATATCGGTAGCTCGCACGGTCGTGCAAGCGGCCATGTTGGGCAATCGGTCCCCAGTCCGCCGCCATGGCCTCGGTCAAGATATTCGTCGCCTCATTGACCTCGGAAAGGCGCGGCGTGAACGCCTTCAGGATCGGCTTGATCTGGTCCGGATGGATGCTCCACATCCGAGTGAAGCCGAATTCGGCGCCGGCGCGCTGGGCGTCGTTGGCCACCGTGGGGCTGTCCTTGATGTCGGTCGTGACGTTGTGCGAGGCTACCTTGCCGTGGGCATGGCAGGCCGCCACCATCTCGAGCTTGGCGCGCACCACCAGCGGGTGGGTGAACTGGCCCGGGGTGCGCATCGCGCTCGCCGGAATCGCGCCATAGTGGCTCGAGACGAAATCCATGATGCCGAACGACAGGCACTCGACCTGGGGCAGGGCGGCGATGTCATACGCTTCGCGCAGCGCGCCATGGGTCTCGATCAGCACGTGAATCGGCAGGTCAGGGCGGCCGGCGGCCTGGGCGTGCTGGTTGATCAGGTCGATCGCGCGGGTGACTTCCATCGCGCTTTCCACCTTGGGCAGCACGATATAGGCCAGGCGCGTGGCGGCGCCGCCGACGATGAATTCGACATCCTTCGCAAAATGCGGGCTGGCCGGCTCGTGCAGGCGCGCGCCGATGCGGTTGAAATGGTTGTCGTCGCTGTTAACGAGTTGCGCCACCAGGATGGCGTGCTCCAGTTCGCTGCCGGCGGTGGCGCCGTCTTCGCAGTCGAACGTGATGTCGAACAGGGGGCCAAGCTCTTGTTGCAGGGCCATCGATTTGCGCATCAGCTTCTCGGAACCGGCGTAGTGGTCGCAGGCGGGGAGAAGGAGTGGCTGGCGTTTGCCCTGGAATAAAACCTCGGATGGATGCATATCTCTCTATTTACAACGCTTGGTTACTACGTAAAACCGCCGTGCCCGTTGAGGGGCACGGCGTTGTTGGCACACGGCAATCGCCGTGCGCCAAATTCAGCATCAGCCCAGCAGGTGAGCGACGCCGGCTTTCTCTTCTTCCAGCTCTTTCAGGGTCAGGTTGATGCGCTCTTGCGAGAACGAATCGATGTCCAGGCCCTGGACGATGGTGTATTCGCCATTCTCGGTGGTAACCGGGAAGCCGAACATGGTGCCTTCAGGGATACCGTAGGAACCATCCGAAGGAATACCCATGGTGGTCCACTTGCCGTTGGTGCCCAGCACCCAGTCGCGCACGTGGTCGATGGCGGCGTTGGCGGCCGACGCTGCCGACGACAGGCCGCGCGCTTCGATGATGGCGGCGCCGCGCTTGCCGACGGTCGGCAGGAAGGTGTTGGCGTTCCATTCCTGGTCGTTGATCAGGTCCTTGATCGAGTCGCCGCCGGCGGTCGCGAAGCGGTAGTCGGCGTACATGGTCGGCGAGTGGTTGCCCCACACGACCATTTTCTCGATGTCCTTGACGGCCTTGCCGGTCTTGGTAGCGACTTGCGACAGCGCGCGGTTGTGGTCCAGGCGCAGCATGGCGGTGAAGTTCTTGGCCGGCAGGCTCGGGGCCGATTTCATCGCGATGTAGGCATTGGTGTTGGCCGGGTTGCCGACCACCAGCACCTTGACGTTGCGCGAAGCGACGGCGTCCAGGGCTTTACCTTGCACGGTGAAGATCTGGGCGTTGGCTTCCAGCAGGTCCTTGCGCTCCATGCCTGGGCCGCGTGGGCGGGCGCCGACCAGCAGGGCGACGTCGACGTCCTTGAAGGCGGTCATCGGGTCGGAGTGGGCGGTCATGCCTTCCAGCAGCGGGAATGCGCAGTCGTCGATTTCCATCATGACGCCCTTGAGCGCCTTCTGTGCCTTCTCGTTGTCGATCTCGAGCAGCTGAAGGATGACCGGCTGGTCCTTGCCCAGCATGTCGCCATTGGCGATGCGGAACAGCAGGGAATAGCCGATCTGGCCGGCCGCGCCGGTGACGGCGACGCGCATTGGGGTTTTAGCCATGATGAATCTCCAAAGTGGGAATGAAAACGGTTTGCGCCGGGGTCGACGCCGAGCATACGCCTGTTTGGTTACAAGTTACTTTCACTGCGTTTGATGAAGCTGCAATGATACCAAAAGCGCACTGCAAGCCTTCAAGGACAAAAGACGGGTGTCGCGCGCGTACAATGATGTCAAGAGTGACGCCGACTCCCGGTCGGCCATGAGTGTATTCCTCTGCCGTTTGGTCTGTCAATTCAATATCATATGTCTTATATAAGACACATATCTAAAGACCTCTAATACTGGACGGTCATGCACTTTTGTGGTGAAATCGCGGTCTATGAATTCCGCCCCGTCCAATCCGGCCGTTGATCCCGTCAGCAGTGGCTCGCCCTCGTTCCGGCCCCTGTACCAGCAGATCAAGGCGCTGATCACCCAGAGCCTGCAGGCCGGTGAATGGAAACCTGGCGAACTCATGCCGAGCGAAGTGGAGCTGGCGGCCCGTTTCAAGGTCAGCCAGGGCACCGTGCGCAAGGCGATCGACGAGCTGGCCGCCGAGAACCTCGTGCTGCGGCGCCAGGGCAAGGGCACCTTCGTTGCCAGCCACGCCGAAGAGCGCGCCCATTTCCGCTTCCTGCGGCTGATGCCCGATGAAGGCGTCCCCCATCATCCAGAGAATCGCTTCCTCGAAGTCAAGCGCATCCGTGCGCCGGCCGAGGTCGCGCGCCTGCTCGATCTCAAGTCGGGCGACGCCGTGGTTTATATCAAGCGCGTGCAGTCGTTCGACGGCCAGCCGACCATCCTGGAAGAGCTGTGGCTGCCGGGTCAGCTGTTCAAGGGCCTGAGCGCGGAGCGGCTGCAGGAATACAAGGGACCGATGTACGGCCTGTTCGAGACCGAGTTCGGCACGCGCATGATCCGCGCGACCGAGAAGATCCGCGCCGTGTCGGCCGACGCGGCCACGGCCGAGCACCTGAAGGTGGCGCCCGGCACGCCGCTGCTGTGCGGCGAGCGGGTGTCGTTCACCTACGGCGACAGGGCCGTCGAGCTGCGTCGCGAGATGTACTCGACCGCAAAACACCATTATTTGAACGAATTGTCGTAAGGAGAATAAAGCGGAAAACAGTGGAGTAAATATTCTCGGTTTTCTGTCTTTTCAAATAATTCGGAAAATAGCCTTATGGGATAAAACTCCCCTCTGCGGCAATCGCGCGAATGCGATTAAAATATATTGGTTTTGGGTACGCGACGGACATGACCCGGTTCGCCGCTCGCTGTCCCGCTGGCTTGGTCCCACTTTCCCGGACCCGGCCGTGAAATCGGCAAGAATGCAGGGTTCATACAAAAATTTGTCATAAATGGGAGGTGTACCATCATGTCGGAAGCCGTGAGAGAAGCAAGCAAGAAAGGGCGGCCGGTGTATCGCAACGTCGGGATCGGCGATATCACGACGAAATATCGCATGCCGCCATCGGCCATCGTGTCGATCCTGCACCGCGTCAGCGGCGCTGGATTGTTCCTGATGCTGCCGTTCCTGCTGTATTTGTTCCAGCAGAGCCTGCTGTCCGAATCGTCGTTCGGCTATTTCGCCGGCATCGTGTCGCACCCGCTGGTCAAGATCATCCTGCTGGGCCTGTCGTGGGCTTACCTGCACCACTTCACCGCTGGCATCCGCCACCTGTTCATGGACAATCACTTTGCCCTGGACAAGGATGCAGCCCAGTCGACCGCCCGTTGGGTACTGATCATCAGCCTGCTGCTGACCGCCGCAGTCGGCCTGAAACTGTTCGGAGTGTTCTAAATCATGGCAAGCAAGAATAATATCGGCCAGCGCCGCCTCGTCGTCGGCGCGCACTATGGCTTCCGCGACTGGCTGGCCCAGCGTATCACCGCGATCCTCATGGCGGTCTACACCGTCGTCCTGCTGGCCATGTTCCTGTCCGGCCAGAATTTCACGTATGAAGGTTGGGCCGGTCTGTTCGCGAAGCAGTGGTTCAAGCTGCTGTCGATGGTCACCTTCCTTGGCATGTACTACCACGTCTGGGTCGGCATCCGCGACATCTGGATGGACTACGTCAAG
>DDKG01000377.1 GCA_002339265.1 Massilia sp. UBA2604
GGCATGGCGCGCTTGGCCTGCGCCGCTTCGATGATCGAGTTCATGGCTTGTCCAGGAAGATGCGGTCCATGCGGTCCCACTTGAAGTCGCGCGCCAGCTGTTCCAGGCGCCGCTCCATGCGGTCGATGTTGACGTAGTGGCGGAAGCGCGCCTTGGCGCCCAGGCCTTCGGGACGCGGCTGGCCGGGATCGACTTCCCACGGGTGGAAGTAGAACAGGGCCGGCTCGCCGTCCTCGCGGTTGACCTTTTCCATCATCCAGCGCGACAGGGCGTACGGCAGCAGGCGGAAGTAGCCGCCGCCGCCGGCCGGCAGGTTGCGTCCCGCCATCTTGACCGTGGTGATCGGCACTTCGAGCAGCCCGTCCGGGCCGTTCGGATAGAAGGCGAAGCGCGGCGCGTCCGGCATGCCGTAGTGGTCGTGGGCGATCGGGTAGATGCTCGAGCTGTACTTGTAGCCGGCTTCGTGCAGCGCATCGAGCGCCCACAGGTTGGCGTGGCCGATCGAGAAGCTCGGCGCGCGGTAGCCCACCACGGCCTGGCCGCCGATGTCTTCCAGCAGCGCCTTGCTCGAGCGGATGTCGTTGTCGAATTCGGAGCGGCTCTGGTCCGAGGCGCGCAGATGGCCGTAGCCGTGGCTGGCCAGTTCGTGGCCGGCATCGACGATGCGGCGCACCATGGCGGGATAGCGCTCGGCGATCCAGCCCAGGGTGAAGAAGGTCGCGCGCACGCCATGGCGCTCGTACAGCGCCAGGATGCGTTCCATATTGGCTTCGACCCGGCATTCGCGGGTCGGCCAGCTGGCGCGGTCGATGTAGGGAGCGAAGGCCGAGACCTGGAAGTAGTCCTCGACGTCGCAGGTCATCGCATTGCGGATTTTTTCGCCTGGCGCGGGACGCGGCCGGGCTGCGGGAGCGGTCATTTTCATGCCAAGTCCATTCCTGAAAAGGTTTATTCCTGGTCCATGTGGCGCGGCGCGCCGGGTGGGGTGGCGGCGATCTTCTTGAGGATCGACAGCACCGACACGATCGATTTTTCGAGGCGCATCATGCGTTCGTCGAGCTGCTCGACGCTGGCGCTGCGCCGTTCTCCATGCTGCAGGTCGTGCTGGCCGGCGCCCGCGCGCATGGAGCCGGGTTCCGGCTCGCCCATGTCTTCCGGCGCCTGGAACTCGTCCGAGATGTCGCGCACCACTTCCTCGATGTGGGCGCCGCCGAAACCATGCAGCTCTTCCAGGTAGCCCATCAGGAGCACGCGGTCCATCAGCGTATTGGTCTTGCGCGGGATGCCGCCGCTGTAGGCATAGATCGCGGCGTGGGCGGCGTCGTCGAACGACGGGTCGCCGTTCCAGCCGACCGTGGCCAGGCGGTGCTCGACGTAGGCGCGGGTTTCCTGCGCGTCCATCGGACCCAGGTGGTAGCTGGCGATCACGCGCTGGCGCAGCTGCTGCATGGTGGGGCTGTGCAGGGTGGCGCGGAACTCCGGCTGGCCGAGCAGGAAGGTCTGCAGCAGCGAGCGGTCGTCGGTCTGGAAGTTGGACAGCATGCGCAATTCCTCGACGGTGCGCGCGTTCAGGTTCTGGGCCTCGTCGATCACGAGCAGGGCGCGCTTGCCCTGGCGGTCGACCGAGCGCAGGAATTGTTCCAACCGATTGAGCAGCTCGGCCTTGCTGGCGCCCTCGTAGGGCAGGCCGAAGGCGGAGACCACCATGCGCAGCGTGTCTTCCGGATCGAGGCTGGTGTTGACGATGTGCGCCGCCACGATCTGGTCGAGCGGGATATGGCCCAGCAGGTTGCGCACCAGCGTGGTCTTGCCGGCGCCGACCTCGCCCGTGATGACGATGAAGCCCTCGCCCTGCGACAGGCCATAATCGAGATAGGCCATGGCGCGCTTGTGGCCCTTGGAACCGAAGAAGAAATGCGGGTCCGGGCGGAGCTGGAAGGGCTTGGCCGACAGGCCGTAATAGGATTCGTACATCGTGGTTCCGTATGGTCCGTTGCGCTCAAAAAGTCTTGAACAGGCTGGCCGAAATGGCGTTCTCGGTGTAAGTGCCGGCGTTGAAGCGGTCGCCGCTGCGACGGCGCAGGTCGATCGATCCGATGGTCTCGCCGAATCGGCGGGACACGCCCAGCTGGAGCAAGCGCTGGGTGCTGCGGTAGCCGCGGTCGCGCGACTCGCTTTCGTCGATGTCGTAGCGGGCGGTCAGGTTGGAGCGCGAGTTCAGCCGGTAAGTGTAGTTCGCTTCGAAGCCATGCTGGCGCACGTTGTCGCTGTAACGGCCCTGCTGGCTGCCCAGCAGCGGACTGTCGCTTTGCTGGTCCGAGATCGCATTGCGGTCGCTGGCATGGGCCGACAGCACCGCGCTGCTGCGGCCCTTGCGGTACACCATCGACGCCTGCAGCCGCTTTTGGCGCATGAAGCGGTTGCTCAGATAGTTGATGCTCTCGGACAGCGACGGCGGCAGGCCGGTCTGCTCCATGTAGGCCTGCACCACCTGCGCGCGCTGCACCGGGTCGGGATAGGCGGTGGCGAACATGCGGTCGAGGAGGCCCGCGGTGTCGATCGTCGACGGCAGCGCGAACTGCTGGCGCGAGGTCGTGATGACGTCGTTGTAGCTCACGTTCCAGCTGGTATGGCGGCTGCGGTGCATGGCCATCAGGGTGCCGGTGTTGCCATAGAAGTGGCGGCCGGCGGTGGCCTGCAGGCTGGTGCGCGAGGAGGGCGTCCACGCAAATCCGAGCGACCAGTTGGCGCCTTGTTCGCCGCCGCCCAGTCCCTCGAACTCGTAGCGGTCGTAGCCGGCGTTGGCCAGCAGCGAGAAGCGGCCATTGACCATGTAGCGCAGGTTGGTGGCCAGCATTTCGCTCGACGAGTCGCCATAGCGCCCGCCGTTCAGGTCCTGCTTGGTGTAGGTGACGCCCCAGCCGACGGTGCGGAAGGCGGGACCGTTGACCAGTGTGGCCAGCAGTGTATTGCCGCCGGTGCGGCGAAAGCCGATATTGTCGCCGCCGCCGACCGAGTCGCGCGTGAAGCGCAGCTGGCCCGCGGCGGTGCTGCCGAAGTTACGCACCAGGTAGGGACTGATGCTCCAGGTATCGATGTCGGTGCGGTTGGCGTTCGAATACTGGTCGTTGCTGATGCGCGGACCGAAGGCCGAGATGTTCTGCTGGCCGCGCGAAGCGGTGGCGTCGAGGTACAGCAGGTCTTGCGCCAGTTCGCCGCGCAGGTTGGCGCGGTAGCTGCGCCGCACGCTCGACACGCCGCCGTTGTCCTCGGTGAACAAACCCTCGCGGTTGCGCTTGTCGCTGTCGTGCAGGTAGGCGAAGGTGTGCAGCTGGGCGCTGGCGTTCACGATCAGCCGCCGGGTCTGGTTGCTGAGCTTGAAGCCGGGCGATATTTGCGTGATCAGGTCGCTATGCGCGAGCTCGTCTTCGGTCAGGTTGACGTTGTCGGTCCAGGTCTCGGCAATCCGCAGGGTCGGAGTCACGCGCCAGTCGGCGTGCGCCGGCACGGCGGCGAGCAGCAGCGCCGCTGCCGCCAGCGGAGTCAGGACGGGCATCCGGGATCCCGGCGTGCGCCGGGAGCGGATGACGGCGGGGTCTTTAGCCGTAGTGATAGTCATACGTTTCTTCGATGCCGGGGATGTCCCTGGTCTTGTTATAGATGAGATTGACGTTGCTCATGCCTTCCAGCTGCTGCAGCGATTCCTTGACCGCATGCTGGGTCGTGGTCTGGGCTTCCACCACCACCACGATCTGGCCCATGTGGCTGGCCAGCACGCGCGCCTCGGTGGTCAGCATCAGCGGCGGTGAGTCGAAGATGATGACACGGTCCGGGTAGCGGTTGGCCAGTTCGGTCAGCATGGCGGCCATCGTCGAGCTGGCCAGCAGCTCGGTGGCGCTGTGCGAGCTCGTGCCGGCCGGCAGCAGGGCCAGGGTGTCGACGTTGGTGCGCAGGATCACGTCCGGCAGGTCGAGCGCGTCGTCGACCAGGATGTCCATCAGGCCGCGCTGGGCCGGCAGGCCAAGCGTACGCAGCACCGACGGCCGCGCCACGTCGGCGTCGACCAGCAGCACGGTGTGGTCGAGTTCCATGGCGATGCTCATCGCCAGGTTGATCGCGCAATAAGTCTTGCCTTCACCGGGCAGCGAGCTGGTGATCATGATCAGGTTGGCTGGATTGTCCTTCGGGCCGCGCTCGGCGAAGGCGCGTTTGAGCAGCGGGCGCTTGATGATCCGGAATTCTTCCAGCAGGTTGGTGCGGCCGCCGGCGGCGGTGACCATGCCCAGCTCGCGCATGCGGCCCAGGTCGAGTTCGACGCGGCGGGTGCGCGCCGGGGCGGCCGCGCCTGCCAGGTCCGGGGTAGGCGCCGGGGGCACCGGCACGTCGACCAGCACGGCGGCCGGCGCGTCGACCAGCGGCGGCTCGGCCGGCACGATGGGGGTGGCGGGAGCGGCGTTCTGGCGCTGCTGGTCGATGCGGCTGGCGGCTTTTTCGATAATGCTCACATTTACTCCTTATTGGCCATCCGGCCTTACATCGCAGGGCGGACCAGGATGGCGGCGACGCCGGCGCCATAGGCCCCGAACAGCAGCAACACCGAAACGGCCAGGGCGATCAGGCGGCGCTTGCGCAGCACGGTCTGTTCGGCGGTCCAGTTCATGCTCACCGAGCCGAGGATCGGCAGGCCGGTGGCTTCGCGCAGCGTGGCCTGGCTGAGGAAGGTCGGACGCAGCTGGCTCAGCAGCAGTGCGCCGGCCAGGCCGGCGGCGAGGGCGCCGACGAATACCAGCGAGAACAGCTGCAGGCGGTTGGGGCCGGTCGGAACGGCCGGCGCGATCGGCGGATCGATCACGCGGAAGGTCAGCATGTCGGTGACCGAGGACACCTCGCCCGACAGCTTGGCCGACTCGCGGCGCTCGACCAGGCGCTGGTAGTTCTGGCGGTTGACTTCATAGTCGCGGTTGAGCTGGGCCAGCTGGGCTTCGACTTCGGGCACCAGCTCGCTCTGGCCGCGCAGGCGCGCCACGCGACCGCTGTATTCGTTCACGCGCGCCCGCAGCGAGGCCACGCGCGCCTCGGCGTCGGACAGCTGCACGGTCAGCTGCTGCAGCATGGGACTGTAGCTGGCGCCGGGATCCGCGCTCGGCACGGCGTTCTTGGCGGCGTCGGCGCGGCGCTGCATCAGCTGCTCGAGCAGGCGGACGTTGGCGACGATGTCGGGGTGCTGCTCGGTGTACTGGGTGCGCAGGCTGTCCAGGTTCTTGTTGACGGCGGCGATACGCTCGTCCAGCGCCGGGTCGCGCATCAGCGGGGCGTTGGCGGCGCCCTTGTTGTCGCCCGACATCCGGCTGCGGATCGCATTGCGCGCCTGCTCGGCCTCGGCCAGGTCGAGCTGCGCCTGGTTCAGCGCTTCGGTCGCCGACATCAGGCGCGCGCCGTAGTCGGCGCCGGCGCGCGGCAGCATGCCGATGTTCTTGATCTTGAATTCCTTGAGCGAGTTCTCGGCCGCGGCCAGGCGTTCTTCATAGCTGCGGATCTGCTCGTCGATGAACTGGACCGCCTTCTCGGAATCCTGCTTCTTGCCGGCGAAGCTGCCCTCGACGAAGATCGTCAGGAAGGCCTGCACCACGTCCTTGCTCTCCTGCGCGCTGGTGCCGGTGTAGCTGATGGTATAGATGTTCTCGCGGCCGGTGCCCGCCATCTTGAGCTTGCTGATCATGTCGTCGACCAGCTTGTCGAATTCCTTGGTGGTGCGGGTCTTCGCATCGAGATCGAGCTCGCGCGCCACGCGCTCGACGTTCGGGCGGCTCATCAGGGTGCGGCGCATGAACTGCACCTGCTGGTTCAGGTTCGGCAGGGTGGTCATGCCTGACAGGAGGGGCTTGAGGATGGTCTGGGTGTCGACGTAGACACGCGCCGACGCTTCGTACTGGTTGGGCAGCGTGTATACCACTCCCCAGCCGGCCAGCGCCACCACCCAGGTGATGGCGACTGCATGCCACCGGTACTTGCCGATGGCTTTGAGGAGGTGAAGAATCTGGGTTGTGATTTCAGCCATCGTGTCGATCTCGTCGGGTCAGGGCCTGGGCATCAGGCTCAACAAATAATCAATGTGCATGATCGCTTGTACCCCAGGCAATTGCAATTGAGACTAGGGTGATTCAGCGATTCTGGATACCGATGCCATCGGTTTGCAACACTCATTCCGCAGGGCATTGAAAAGATAATGAACTCTCTAACGCACTGATTGTGTTGCATTATCGCAAACATTTGAGCAACGCGCATGTTGTATTTCGCGAAACAGCCCGGTAAGCGGCGCAGCCGCTTGACCGATGTCCGTGTCGCCGTGCACATCGACAAATAGTTGCTGAAATTCAAAGAACCTTATTGTAATGTTTAAAATAGGAAAGGGGCTGTACGATTGCCTCACCCTTGTTACAACTACCTGAAGATTGTGATGGTTTGATGACGCGACGATTACTTGTAAAGCGTTTGGCCGCGCTGATTTGCCTTGCCGTGGCCGGCACCGCGCCACAGGCAGCCAGCCTGCCGCAGACAGTGGCGGCGGTGAAGCCATCGATCGTGGGCATCGGCACCCAACTGCAGACGCGCAGCCCGGCGATCGTGTTCAGCGGCACCGGCTTCGTGGTCGACGATGGCCTGAGCGTGATCACCAATGCCCATGTGGTGCCGGACAAGCTCGACGTTGCCCGCATGGAGCAGCTGGGCGTGGTCTTGCCGGACGGCGCCGGGGTGCGCTTCCGTCCGGCCACGCTGGTCGGCCTGGACCGCCAGCACGACCTGGCCCACCTGCGCCTGGAAGGCGTGCCCCTGCCGGCCATGCGCCTGGGCAGTGCGGACGCCGCGGCCGAGGGGCAAGACCTGGTCTTCACCGGTTTCCCGCTCGGAATGGTGCTGGGCCTGCATCCGGCCACCCACCGCGCGCTGCTGGCGGCGATCACGCCGCTGGTCCAGCCGTCGCTGAGTGCGCGCCGCCTCGATGCGCGTGCACTGGCCCAGCTGCAGCGTTCGCCGTCCGCCATCTACCAGCTCGACGGCACCGCCTATCCCGGCAACAGCGGCTCGCCGCTGTACCATCCCGCGACCGGGGAAGTGCTGGGCGTGATCAATATGGTGTTCGTGAAGGGCCTGAAGGAGTCGGCAATCTCGGCCCCCAGCGGCATCACTTACGCGATTCCGGTGCGCCACGTACAGGAATTGCTGGATCGCCAGAAGTCAAAATAACTGAGAAGTAACTAAGCGCAAGTATTTCAATTGTGCACGGCTTGTCGGCGCGCCGGTCTGCGCTACAATAGCGCGGGCCATGATGGCGAAATAACAATTTTTGATTCACGCTGAACACTGTCCCGATCGGGACAAGACAGGCGCGAAGGGGATGAACGCGATGATGACGAAAACGATGAAAAACCTGTTCGCAGCCGGCGCAGCCGCCTGCATGCTGCTGCTGGCCGGCTGTTCGACTCCCGTGCCGCCGAGCACCGCGGCGCTGGCGCCGGTCAATCCCGACTACCTGATCGGGCCGGGTGACGCCGTCAACATCATCGTCTGGCGCAATCCGGAGGTCTCGATGTCGGTGCCGGTGCGTCCGGACGGCAAGATCACGACCCCGCTGGTCGAAGACCTGCCGGCCGCCGGCAAGACCTCGACCCAGCTCGCGCGCGACATCGAACAGGCGCTGGCCCAGTTCATCCAGCAACCGGTGGTCACCGTGGTCGTGACCAACTTCGTCGGCAACTTCAACGAGCAGATCCGCGTGATCGGCCAGGCGGCGCGTCCGCAGGCGCTGCCTTACCGGCGCGAGATGTCGCTGATGGACGTGCTGATCGCGGTCGGCGGCGTTACCGAGTTCGCCTCGGGTAACAAGGCCAGCATCGTGCGCACTGTCGAAGGCAAGCAGGAAAAGATCAATGTGCGTCTCGACGACCTGATCAAGGATGGCGACATCTCGGCCAATATCATGATGCGTCCGGGCGACATCCTGGTCATTCCGGAAAGCTTCTTCTAAGCCGCTCCTCCAGCGCGACCGGCTCTCGGGCCGGTCCCCTCCTGGCCTTCGCCAGTGTGGCGCATTGCCGCATCCATCTTCTGCCTGTCCCCACGACATTGTTGTCCCCGCGCGCCGCAGTGCTTGCTGAAGCTGCTATTGTCTGAACACGCCAGCTACATTCTAAATGTCAAAATATTAAATACTATTAGTTAATAGAATTGATAATTTGTAATTTTCGATGCTATGATGATCAGGAATGCCGCCGGCATATGATGTGCCGGCACTGCCTGGAGAATGACCATGATCGAGATACTAGTGCCGGCCTCCTCGTGCGCCGGTCCAGGCGGCGATGACGCAGCCGCCTCCGATGGACCCAGCATCATCGACGTCGCCATCAACGAGCGCGTGTTCGGCATCCGCGCGGCCGACATCGATTCCGAGCGCAATTCCGCCAGCATGCTCATCAGTAAGATGTATTCCTGGCGTGGCTATAGCGGGAATCACCAGGTCTACCGCGACCCCAACCGGATTACACTGACGGCATCCGACCACGGCCAGGTATTTGGCACGCTGAGTCTGGGCCTGGATTCCGAGATCGGCTTGCTGGCCGACCAGGTGTTCAAGGATTGCATCGATGCGCGGCGGGACGCCGGACGGGTATGCGAGATCACCAAGCTGGCGGTCGACCCGGCGGTCAAGTCCAAAGCAGTGCTGGCTTCGCTGTTCCACGTGGCCCTGATCTATGCGCGCGACCTGAATGGCTGTCGCGACATCTTCATCGAAGTCAATCCCCGCCACCGCCGTTTCTACGAAGCCATGCTCGGCTTCCAGACCGTGTGCGAGTCGCGTCCCAATCCGCGAGTCCAGGCGCCGGCGGTCCTGCTGCGCGTCGACACTGCCTTCGGCACCGAACAGGTGGCGAAGTGGGGCGGCATGCAAGAGAAAGCGGTGGGCGAGCGCTCGCTGTTCCCCTGGTTCTTTTCGCCGCGCGAAGAGGCGGGCATCGTCAACCGACTGCGCCAACTGGGCTGAGTCGCCCGCTTCTCGCTTGCCCGCCGGTCATTAACGGCCTATATTTTCCGCTTCTATCCATTTTGATCAATAAGGATGCTCCATGACGACCGGCAAGACCAGGGATGAAATCGCCGAAGCCTATTCATCCGAACCATGGTGGTATGACCTGCGCGGCTTTTTCATTCTCACCTTCGCCTACAACAGCACCATCGGCACCCAGATGCGCTTCTTCGGACCTAATTTTGGTCCCGACCACCTGGAAGTGGCGTGCGGCACCGGCACCCTGCTCGAGATGGTCCTGAACTGGCGCCGCCGCCGCAAGCTGCCGCCGGTCAAGGTGACCGGCATCGACTATGCGCCATCGATGCTGGCCGGCGCCAAACGGCGATTCGCTGGCAATCCGCTGGTCGAGGTGCAGCATGCCGACGCGGCGCAGCTGCCGTTCGATGACAACCGCTTCGACACCGCCAATATCGCCAACTCGATCCACTGTTTCCCGACGGTCGACGGCGCCTTGCGCGACATCCTGCGGGTGCTCAAGCCGGGCGGGACCCTGGCCGCCAACGTGCTGCTGTACCCGACCGGTTTCGCGCCGCTGCGCTGGGCGGCGCAGAAGATCAATGACTGGGGCATTCGCAAGGGCATTCTATACAGCCCGTTCCATATTGAAGAGCTGCGCGCCAAGATGCTGGCGGCAGGCTGGGAGATCGCGAGTGAATTTACGTCTGGAAATACCTGGAATGTGGTGGTGCGCAAGCCCCTGTAGGACTGATCGAAAGTCACTGTAGGAGTATGCTGACAACATGAAATCGCGGGTGTCGAAATATCTTACAGTGTTGTCTTTTTTCTTACGGAAACATGCATTAAGTCTTTGATTTTTATAGGTTGACAGGTTCTGGCACGCTAGTTGCTTATTACTGAGTCGTTAGCACTAACCCTACAACCAGGAGATCCAAGATGAAAGCAGTTTCGAAGTCGATTATCGCTTGCACTTTCGCCGCAGCGGCCATGTTCAGCGGCGCAGCCAGCGCAGCCCCGTTCAACGATTTCACCGTTGCTCCCGGCGGCAATTACGCCAACTTCACCGCTGACAAGATCACAGGTAACTACACCGAAACGGCCATCTTCAACGACGACGGCACCTTCAGCGTCGACCTGACCTGGCGCGCAGGCCAGTTCGTGGCCAACGACGGAAATACCCCGTATGACAGCTTCGAGACCGGCCTGGGCTCGGCCTACCGCCTGTACGCGACCTACACCGCCAGCGGCACCTTCTCGGTCGCGAACGGCATCACCACCTTCAACTTCCTGGCGGATACTGGCGACCTGAACCTGTACATGAACCGCCCTGGCGTTGCTGGTTCGGAAACCCTGCTGGCGACCGGCAACCCACTGTCGGGCGAAGGCACGCTGAATCCAGGCCTGAGCACCTGCAGCGCCAGCGGCGGCATCAACTGCGGCAGCTTCGGCGCCTCGAGCACCTTCGAGCTGACCGAAGCCGGCAGCGCCTTCTTCATCGCGCCGAACCCGTTCTACACGTTCTCGTTCCAGTCCGGCCAGCTGAACAACTTCACCCCGGTCGGCACCCAGACCATCAACGGTTCGCTGGACGTCGTGTTCGGTGGCACCGAAGTGCCTGAGCCGGCATCGGTCGCCCTGCTGGGCCTGGGCATGCTGGGCCTGTACGGCGCCCGCCGCCGCAACAAGAAAGCCGCCTAAGCACGCACCGGCCTGCTTCGCAGGCCCACGCTGCAAGGTAAAAGCCACTGCCGGAGCGATCTGGCAGTGGCTTTTTCACGTCTGGAGAAGGCCGCGCATGGCGGCGGGCAGCCGGGTTCAGCGCCCGCCCGCGGCCATGCGCGCAAACTGGCGCCGCCCGATCGCCAGCATCAACCGCTGGATCGGGTGACGGTTGCCGCCCGGCCGCCAGGTGCGCTTGAGCTTGTTGCGGTAGGCGTCGAACTGCATGCCCCAGGGCGCGGCCAGCACCTCGCCGCGGCCGAGCAGGATCTTGAGCGCCTCGGTAGCGCATACGCCGGCGCACAGCTGGCAGGCCATGAAGGTCGACGGGCCGCGGCGCTCGGCCAGGTTGACCGAGCCGGGCACCATCAGGTAGGGCCGGTGCAGGCCGGCCGGCGCCAGGCCGACCACGAAGCGGATCGCCTTTTCCTGCTCGGGCAGGTCGCCCCAGCCGAAATACTCTTCGAAGGTCATCTTGCCCGGCATGAAGTTGAGCAGGGCTGTTCCCATGCCCAGCGGCGCCCCGGTGGTGGCGGGGATGCCAAGCCGGGCGCAGGCGGCGAAGGTCTGCTGGCGCGCGTCGAAGGCGAAGAAATCGAGCGCATCGACGTACAGGTCGACGCCGGCCAGGAAGGCGTCCAGGTTGTCCTTGTGCACGCCGTCGGGGAAGATTGCGATGTCGATCTCGGGGTTGATGTCGCGCGCCATGCGCGCCAGCACCTCGGCCTTGGGCTGGTCGACGGTCGACATCATCGCCCCTACCTGACGGTTGAAGTTGGGGATATCGAAGGTGTCAAAATCGGCAATGTGGAAGCGGGTGACGCCCAGCCGGGCCAGCGTCAGCAGGTGGACGCCGCCGACCCCGCCGCCGCCGGCGATGGCGACCCGCTTGCCGCGCAGTTGTTGTTGCTCGGCTGGCGTGACCCAGCCAATATTGCGCGAAAATGCCTGTTCGTAGTTGAACGGTTTACTCATGGACGGTTCGAAATGATGGACTGCCCTTGCGTCGGCGTGCCGCGGCTTTCATGCCGGGTGCGATTCATCCATGCGCAACAGGCGATTGATAATGCCACGCTCTTCGCGTGGAGAAAAGAAATATGGGTAGAACGAACGCTCTTCGCTCTCGCCCTCGGCGGCATAGCTGCCGCCGAAACGGGCGATCTGCTCGGTGACGAAGACCAGGTTTACGCGCAGCAGGTAGGCCGGCGCATCGACCCGTGGATTGACCTTGAGTTGGCCTTCCTTGCGAAAGCCCAGCATGCGCTCGTAGAAGCGGCGGTGGCGCGGATTGACCTCGATCACGATGTCGGTGCAGCCATGCATGTCGCGCGCGTAGATCACGGCCAGGTGGAACACATTGGCCAGCGCCGTCTTGGAGCGCACCGATGGGTCGAAGGCGAACTTGGTGAACTCGCACAATTTCGCGCCGCGCGCGCGGTGGGCGTCGAGTTCGTCCTTGAAGATCTCGTCGGCCATCAGGCCGACCTCGGAATCGATGCCGATGCTGAGCGTGCCGACCACGTCGCCCTTGTCGGTGGCGGTCAGGGTGATGCGGTTGGGGTCGCTGCTGGGCTGGTGATTTCCGGTGTAGCCGCGCCAGGCATACATCCTGTTGATCAGCATGCTGGCCGTGTTACGACCGTCCGACGTATCGGTAAGCCGGATTCCGTACGAATCGTCGTCCACGATAAACATCCTCATTTAGGAGAACGTTATCTTATCGCGACATTAATAAATCCAGCGTTCGATAGGATGAGGCCGCGGGCCTGTGGCAAGCCCGCGGCGAAGCTGCATGTTTACAGCGATTTGAGCAGCGTGCGGGCCTCCTCGGCCTGGGCGAATGGCCGGTCCGACGCCAGCAGCTTGTCGAGCTCGCGGCGTGCGCCGGCCTTGTCGCCGCTCTTGTGCAGGGCCTGCGCCAGGTGGTAGCGGATCTCCATCGAGTTCGGCGCCTGGCTGCTGGCCTTCTGCAGCAGCGGCAGGCCGCGCGCGGTATCGCCTTGCTCCACCAGCACCCAGCCCAGCGTGTCCATCACGCCCGGACTGTCGCTGGCCAGCTTGTACGCCTTCTCGGCGGTCGCCAGCGCGCGCGGATCCTTCACCTGCTGGTAGGCCCAGGCCAGGTTGTTCAGCACCAGCGGATGCTCGGGCGCGCGCTTCTGCGCGGTCTCGAGGCGGGCGATGGCGTTCTTGTAGTCCTTGGCCGCCAGGTTCAGTTCGGCCACCAGCAGCGAGACCCGCACGTCCTCCGGCTGGGCGGCCAGCCAGGCCTGGCCGCGCGCCAGCGCTTCCTTGCTCTTGCCGCCGGCCTGCATGGCCTGCATCACCTTGACCGTCAGTTCCGACGAGCGCGCCAGGGCCAGGCCTTTTTCATAGGATTGCTGGGCCTGGGCAAATTTTTGCTGCGACATCAGCACGTCGCCTTCGAGCACGTGGCCAACCGGCGCCTTGGGCGCCGCTTTCTGCAGTTCGCGCGCCGCCGCCAGCGCCTCGTCCGGACGCTTGCCGCGCAGCGCCAGTTCGACCTGCATCAGGCGCGCCGGCACGAAGTCGGGCTGGAGGTCGACCGCGCGCTTGAGGTGGCTGGCGGCCGCCGATTCATTCTTCAGCGCCATCTGCACCTGCGCCAGGCGCATCTGGGCGCCGGGCGCCTTCGGCAGCAAGTTGACCAGCTTGCTGTAGGTGTCGAGCGCGCCATTCAGGTCCTTGTTCGCGGCCTGCGACTGGCCGAGCAGCTCGAGCACACCGGCATCGGTCGGGTGCGTGGTCTGGAGCTTGCGCGCCAGCGCCAGCGCCTTGGGCGCCTGCTCGGTGGCCAGGTAGTGCGCGCCGAGCTTGAGCGCCGGCGCGGCGGCGTTCGGATTCGTGTTGGTGGCCTTTTCGAACCAGGTCGTGGCCTCGGCCGGGTTCTTCTGCAGCATGGCCAGCTCGCCCAGCGCCGTCATGGCGTCGACGCTGTCCTTGTTCTTGTCCAGGAAGGACGTGAAGCGGGCCTTGGCGGCGTCCGGCTTGTTGTCCTGCACGTCCAGGCGCGCCAGGTTGGTCACCGCCGGCAGGAAGCCCGGCTGCAGCGACAGCGCCTTCTCGAAGGCGCTGCGCGCTTCCGCGTTCTTGTTCTGGACCATGTAGACGGCGCCCTTGAGCTGCTGCACCTGTGCGCTGTCGGGCTGCTGCTTCTCGAGCGCATTGACGGCGGCCAGCGCCTTGTCATAGCGCTTCATATTGATCTCGGTCTGCACCAGCGCCATGGTGGCCTGCAGCGATTTCGGGTCGAGCGTGGCGGCCATTTCGAGGTCGCTCAATGCGCGCGCCTGGTCGCCCTGGGCCAGGCGCGACAGGCCCAGCGAGGTGCGCACGGCGGCCGCCTCCGGCGCCAGGGTGGCGGCCTGCTGCAGGTAGTTGGCGGCCTTGTCGAAGTCGCGCACCTGCATATACGATTCGCCGGCCAGGGCCAGCAGCTGCGCGTCCTGAGGGGCATTCTTCAGCGCCGGCGCCAGGGTTGCGGCGGCATCCGCCGGCTGGGAATTCTTGAGCTGGGCCTGGGCCAGCAGCTTGCGCGCATACACATTGTTTGGATTGGCTTCCAGGTATTTGCGCAAATGCTGCTCGGCCTGCTGGATGCCGCCCAGCTGCAGCTCGGAAGCGCCGGCCAGCAGGATGCTCGGATAATGGTCGGGCGCGACCTTGAGGATCTTGGCCAGCGCATCCCTCGCCGCCGAGTGCTTGCCTTGCGAGAATTCATACAGGGCGCGGGTGTACACCACCAGCAGGCTGCCCGGCGAATTCTTTTCGGCCGCCTCGACTTCCTTCTTCGCCGCGTCGAACTTGCCGCGCGCGATTTCGATATAGGCTTTCTCGATGTGGGCGCCGCGGTGGTCCGGCTTGAGCGCCAGCGCCTTGTCGTAGGCGGCGAGGGCGTCGTCCTGCTTGTTCATCGAGCGCAGCATCGCGCCCTGCATGATGAAGACTTCGGGATTCTTCGGATCCTTGGCCACCGCCTGGTCGACGTAGAGGAGGGCGGCGTCGCG
>DDKG01000376.1 GCA_002339265.1 Massilia sp. UBA2604
GGAAATCACGATGCGCGCGCTGGAACTGGGCGCGGTCGACTTCGTGACCAAGCCGAAGATCTCGATCCAGACCGGCATGCGCGAGTATGCCGACATGATCGCCGACAAGATTCGCGCCGCCGCGCGCGCGCGCATCGCGCCGCGTTCGCGCACGCCGCAAGTGGCCAGCGCGCCGCTGTCGGCCCTGAGGAGCCCCCTGATTTCTTCCGAAAAACTGATCATCATCGGGGCCTCGACCGGCGGCACCGAAGCGATCCGCGAATTCCTGATGCAGATGCCGTCCGACTGCCCGGGCATCCTGATCGCCCAGCACATGCCGGAAGGTTTTACGAGTTCCTTCGCCAAGCGCCTGGACTCGCTGTGCAAGATCAGCGTGGTCGAGTCCGCCGGCAACGAGCGGGTGCTGCCGGGCCACGCGTATATCGCGCCGGGCCACTCGCACCTGCTGCTCACGCGCTCGGGCGCCAACTACATGACCCGCATCGAGCAGAGCCCGCCGGTCAACCGCCACCGCCCGTCGGTCGACGTGCTGTTCCGCTCCGCCGCGCAGGCGGCCGGTAAAAACGCCGTTGGTGTTATCCTGACCGGCATGGGCAAGGACGGCGCGGCCGGCATGCTCGAGATGCGCCAGGCCGGCGCCCACAACTTCGCCCAGGACGAAGCGAGCTGTGTCGTGTTCGGCATGCCGCGCGAGGCGATCGCGCTGGGCGCGGCCCACGACGTCGGTCCCTTGCAGGCCTTGCCGCGCATGGTGCTCGAACATCTGGCGGCGCAGGGCGGCCGGGCGTTGCGTGTTTGATCCGAATTAGAGCTGGAGACATGCTTTAGGGGCTATTTTATCGCCGTAAGGCAACAAAAATGCTATTCTTGAGCCTGTTATCGAGCCCACCAGGGCAGCTCACCCAACAAACCACAGTATAAGATTCAAACGGAGTTATTCATGGCTGATCCAAAGATGCGTTTCCTGGTTGTTGACGATTTCTCGACGATGCGCCGCATCGTCCGGAATCTGTTGAAAGAACTGGGTTATGCCAACGTCGACGAGGCAGAAGACGGCGTGATGGCGCTGGCCAAGCTGCGCAGCGAATCGTTCGACTTCGTGGTGTCGGACTGGAACATGCCGAATATGGACGGCCTGACCATGCTGCAGAACATCCGTGCCGATCCCGCGCTGGCCAAGCTGCCGGTGCTGATGGTGACCGCGGAAGCGAAGAAAGAGAACATCATCGCCGCCGCCCAAGCTGGCGCCAGCGGCTATGTGGTCAAGCCGTTCACGGCCGCGACCCTCGACGAAAAGCTGAACAAGATCTTCGAGAAACTGGACAAAGCCGGAGCCTGAGATGGGTGAGATGAACTCGGCGCACGAAGCCGGGGCCGCCTCGAACGAAGAGGTGCTGAGCCGGATCGGCCACATGACCCGCGCATTGCATGAAAGCCTGCGCGGGCTCGGACTGGACAAGTTGATCGAGAAGGCGGCAAGCGACATCCCCGATGCGCGTGACCGCCTGGACTACGTGGCGCGGCTGTCGGAACAGGCGGCCAAGAAGGTGCTGGACGCGACTGATGCGGCCGGCCCGCTGCAGGACGCGATCGAGACCCGTGCGGCCGAGCTGTCGGGCGGCTGGCAGGCGCTGCTGGACAAGGGCGCCAGCGAGGCCGAATGGCGCGAGATGGCCCAGCGCACGATCGCCAGCATGAACGAGTCGGCGGCCGGCGCGGTCGCCACGCGCGGCGAGTTGATGAACATCATGATGGCGCAGGATTTCCAGGACCTCACCGGCCAGGTGATCGGCCGCATCACGGGCATCGCGCAAAACCTTGAGAAGCAACTGGTGCAGGTGCTGATCGATTTCGCCCCAAGCGAGATCAAGCGCGAGCTGGACAACGGCCTGCTGAACGGCCCGCAAATCAAGCCGACCGGCACCGAGGTCGTGGCCAACCAGGGCCAGGTCGACGATCTGCTCGACAGCCTCGGGTTCTAAGCCGCGCCGGGCACGTCGCCGGTCACTTAACTTACGGCGCCTCCATGCATCGCACCAACTTCATCGTCCGCGAACCGCTGCTCGATCCAAAGCAGCGCGTTCTCGGCTATGAGCTGTCGTGGCAACAGCACGACGGACGCATTCCCACCGACCAGGACCTGGAAGGGCTGGTCGGTTTCGTCGCCGAGCACGTCAACCATGAAGAACATGGCTGGCTGCTGCGCGACAAGATCCTGTTCCTCGACGCGGTCCCGGCCATGCTGTCGACGGACGCACTGCACGCGCTGCCGCCGGAACGCACCGTGCTCACCTTCGACATCCGCCAGCTGACCGACCTCGACGTGCGTTCGGCCGTGCAGGCCGTGCGCGCCGGCGGCGTCGGCGTGGCGATCCGCGGCTGCGACATCAACTTGCTGGGACGCAACCTGTCGCCGTATGCCTCCTATCTCGAGGTGCGGTTTACCGGCGCCAACGTCGCCGACCAGGCGCGCAGCTATGCCGCCGCCAAGCACTCGGCGCTGCGCATGGTGGGGCGGCCGGTGGGCACCTGGGCCGATTTCGACGCCTGCGCCGCGCTCGGCCTCGACGCCTTCGTCGGCAAGCTGCACCTGACGCCGCGGCCGGGCAACCCGGTCAAGGGCATGAACCCGACCCAGAGCGTGATCCTGCAACTGATGCAGCTGGTGCAGAACAACGAAGACGTGCCGAAGCTCGAAAGCGTGCTGAAACGCGACCCGGCGCTGACCTACAAGCTGCTGCGCTATATCAATACCGCCGGATTCGGCGCGGGGCGCGAAGTGCAGTCGCTGCGCCAGGCGATCTCGCTGCTGGGCTATGCGCCGCTGTACCGCTGGCTGGTGCTGCTGCTGGCCACTGCCAGCTCGAGCGGCTATTCG
>DDKG01000299.1 GCA_002339265.1 Massilia sp. UBA2604
GATCGCCGGCGTGCGCCAGGAAGGCTTCCGCGCCGAGAAATTCATCGAGATCCTCGAGTCGCTGCCGCGTAACGAAGCGCTGGAAGCCGAGCCGGAATGGCTGGCCGAAGTGTGCAGCTCGGTGGTCTCGCTGTACAAGCAGCCGCGCGCGAAGGTCTTCGCACGCCGCGACGTTTACAAGCGCCACCTGAACGTGCTGGTCTACCTGCCGCGCGAGCGCTTCAGCAATGCGGTCGCATCGAGCCTGGCCGCTGCCCTCAAGGAAAGCTCGGGCGCGCGCGACGTCGACGTCCAGACCCTGGTGGCCGACGGCCCGCTGGCGCGCGTCTACCTGATCGCGCATGCGGCGCGCTATCCGCTCGACCTGGAAACCGACATCCAGCGTCCGCTGCTGGGCGTGCTCGATGGCTGGCATGACCGCTTCGCCGAGTTGATCAACTCGGTCGACGAGAGCCGCCAGCGCAGCCTGATGCGCAAGATCGTGCCGACCCTGCCGGTCAACTTCGTGGCCGCCACCGCGCCCGAAACCGCGTTCCGCGACGTCCACGCGCTGCTCACCAAGTGCCGCCCGGACCGCGTGACCGCCCGCATCGAGAACGATGACGCCGCCGGCGCCTCGATCCGCCTGTATTCGAGCGAGACCGTGCCGTCGCTGTCGCGCATCCTGCCGGCGCTGCAGAACGCCGGCATCGCGGTCGACCGCGAGCAGACCTACCGCCACACCGGCCTGGATGGCGTGCGCCGCTACGTGACCGCGCTGACGGTCGACGCCGAGAGCGCGGCCAAGCTGGCCAAGCCGGGCATCGCCCACGTCGCCGAGGAACTGTTCAGCGCCCTGTTCAACGACGAGGCCGAAGACGGCCGCATGAACGGCCTGACCATCGAAGGCGGCCTGGCCATGCGCGAAGTGCAACTGGTGCGCGCCTACATCAGCTACTGGCGCCAGCTCGGCTCCAAGTTCTCGGTGCGCTACATGGCCGAGACGCTGCGCACCCAGCCGGCCCTGGTCAAGGAATTCGTCGCCGGCTTCATCCTGCGCTTCGATCCGGCCCTGACCGACGAGCAGCGTAACGAAGGCAGCACCAGGCTGTACACCCTCAAGACCGGCCTGCCGAGCGTGAACCACGCCGACACCGAAGAGATCATGGGCGCACTGGTCGACCTGGCGCTGGCCACCGTGCGCACCAACTACTTCCAGAACGCCGGCGAGAAGATCATCTTCAAGGTCGACACAAGCAACCTGGCGCTGGCGCCCGAGCCGCGTCCATTCCGCGAGATCTACGTGTTCTCGCGCCGCTTCGAAGGCGTGCACCTGCGCGGTGGCCCGGTCGCCCGCGGCGGCCTGCGGTGGTCGGACCGCATGGAAGACTACCGCACCGAGGTGCTGGGCCTGGTGAAGGCGCAGATGGTCAAGAACGCCGTCATCGTGCCGGCCGGCTCGAAGGGCGGTTTCGTGTGCAAGCAGATGCCGGCCGGCGCCCCGCGCGAGGTGGTGGCGGCCGAAGGCGAGGCAGTCTATCGCCTGTTCATCGCCAGCCTGCTGGAAGTGACCGACAACCGCGTGCAGGGCGAGATCGTCCCGCCGCAAGCCACCGCGCGCCATGACGGCGACGATCCTTACCTGGTGGTGGCGGCCGACAAGGGCACCGCGACCTTCTCCGACATCGCCAACAGCATCGCGGTGGAGCGCGGCTTCTGGCTGGGCGACGCCTTCGCTTCGGGCGGCTCGAACGGCTACGACCACAAGAAGATGGGCATCACCGCCAAGGGCGCGTTCGAAGCGGTCAAGCGCCACTTCTACGAACTGGGCCACGACCTGGCCAACAACCCGATCACCATGGTCGGCGTGGGCGACATGTCGGGTGACGTGTTCGGCAACGGCGTGCTGCTGTCGCGCCAGCTCAAACTGGTGGCGGCGTTCGACCACCGCCACATCTTCCTGGACCCGACCCCGGACGTCGAAGTCTCGTTCAAGGAGCGCGAGCGCATGTTCGCGCTGCCACGCTCGTCGTGGGAAGACTATGACAAGAACCTGATCTCGGCTGGTGGCGGTGTATTCCCGCGCAACGCCCGCTCGATCGAGCTGTCGCCGCAGATCCGCGAAGTGCTGGGCATCGAAGAGACGTCGCTGCCGCCGCAGGAACTGATGCACCGCATCGTCAAGGCGCCGGTCGACCTGTTCTACAATGGCGGCATCGGCACCTATATCAAGGCCTCGACCGAGACCCACGCGCAAGTGAAGGACCGCGCCAATGACGCGATCCGCGTCAACGGCAACGAACTGCGCTGCAAGGTGGTGGCCGAGGGCGGCAACCTGGGCGCGACCCAGGCCGGCCGCATCGAGTTCGCATTGGCCGGCGGCCGCATCTTCACCGATGCGATCGACAACTCGGCCGGCGTGGATTGCTCGGACCACGAAGTCAACGTCAAGATCTGGCTCGACACCGAAGTCAACGCCGGCAAGCTGCCGGAGAATGACCGTAACCGCATCCTGAACGAGATGACCGGCGAGATCGAGCGCCTGGTCCTGCGCGACAATACGCTGCAGACCCACCTGCTGACGCGCGAAGTGCAGGCGCAGGCAAACAGCGCGGTGGTCGACGGCTACATGGCCCTGATCGGCAACCTGGAAGCCGAAGGCGCCGTGTCGCGCGAGCTGGAGCAACTCCCGCTCGACACCGAACTGCAGCGCCGCAAGTCGCTGGGCCTGGGCCTGACGGCGCCGGAACTGGCGGTGGTCATTGCCAACGTCAAGAACCGCTTCAAGCGCACCCTGGCGGCGCTGGACCTGACGAGCGAATCGTGGGCCGACTCGCTGCTGCGTCCTTACTTCCCGGCCCAGCTGGTCGCGACCCGCGATCCGCTGGATCACCCGCTGGCCAACACCATCCTGGCCACCGTGCTGGCCAACGAAGCGGTCAACCGCTGCGGCCCTTTGACACTGCGCGATCTGGCGCTGGAGCACCGCATTGACGAGACCGAGGTCGTGAAGGCCTGGGCCCGCGCCTGGGCGGCCCTGCACCTGGCGCCGGTATTCGAGGCGCTCGACCATGACGCGCTGGTGGTGCCGCGCGACGTGTCGGTCTCGGTCGACAACCGCAGCCGCGCCATGCTGCGCGCCGTGGTCGAAGGCGTGCTGTCGCTGCCGGCCAACTCGGAAGGCCTCAAGGAACTGTCGACCCTGTTCGCCGAAGCCGACCAGAGCCAGGCGCCGCAGATCCGTTCGGAAGCCGACGGCCACACCGGCCTGCCGGTGCCGTTCGCCGCGGCCTGGAAGGCGGTCGAGATCATCGAGTCGCAGGCGTCGTTCCTGTTCGCGGCCGTGTCGGTGCAGCGTCCGGGCGGCATGACCTTGCTGCAGTTCCTGCAGATCGGCACCGTGCTGCGCCAGAAGGTCGGCATCGATACGCTGGAACTGGGCCTCAAGTTGCCGGCCCAGAGCAAGTCGCAGGAACAGCTGCGCAACTACGCGCTGCAGTCGCTGCGCCGCGCCCAGCAACGCCTGCTGCTGCAGGTGATCGAGCGTGCCGGCCAGGACGGCAATATGGAAACGGCAGTCGAGGAAGTGATGGCCGCGCGCGGCCTGACCGGCTTCGCCCAGCCGGCCGACCTGGAACAGGCGATGCTGGACGTGTGGGCCCTGTCCGAAGGCCTGAATCCAGAACGCCTGGCGGCCTGAGTCGTGAGCGTATTGCCTGAAGCAGTGCGCGCGCTGGCCGAGGCGGATTTCGCCTCGGTCGCGCAGCGCTTCGAGGATGCCGGCTTCGCGGTGGCGCAGCCGGCATCCGGCGTGCTGACCGTCAAGGCAGCAGCGCCGGATGTCGATCGCCCCAGCGTGCTGGTGTCGGTGGGCGTGCATGGCGACGAGACCGGGCCGATCGAGATGGTCGCGTACCTGGTCGAGGCGCTGTCGCGCACCCCGCAGGCGCTGGCGGTGGACCTGATGCTGTGCGTCGGGAACATCGACGCCATCCGGCTCGGAAAGCGTTTCGTCGACGCGGACCTGAACCGCATGTTCCGTGCCGAGCGCGGTTCGCTGGCCGGCACCTTCGAGGCCGGCCGCGCCGACGTGCTGATCGACGTCACCCGCGCCTTCTTCGAAGGCAGCGGGCCGCAGCGCTGGCACCTCGACCTGCATACGGCGATCCGGCCGTCGCACTATCCGATGTTCGCGATCGTGCCCGAGCTGATCGAGGACCGCGCGCGTGAAGTCCTGATCGACTGGATGGGCGAGGCCGGGATCCAGGCCATCATCATGAATCCGGCGTCGGCCGGCACCTACAGCTATTTCACCTCCGAGCACCTCGGCGCGGCCGGCACCACGGTCGAGCTGGGGAGGGTCGGTACGCTGGGGCAGAATGATCTGTCACAATTTGCCGAGGCGTCGAAGGCACTGGACCGCCTGCTGCGCGGCCAGCCGGCGCAGGCGGCAAGCACCAGGCCGCACGTGTTCTCGACGGCGCAGTCGATCATGAAGCTGTCCGATGCGTTCAGCATGCGGGTGGGCCGAGAGACCTGGAACTTCACGCCGATGAAGCACGGGGAGGTGATCGCTTCCGATGGCGAGATTGTATACACGGTCCAGCATGAGGAGGAGTTGGTGGTCTTCCCGAATCCTGATGTACGCGTGGGATTGCGAGCCGGTATCATGGTGGTGCGGATTTTATAACCACACTCACCACGTCGTTCCCGCGAAGGCGGGAACCCAAGTCCTTTGCGCTACCGATACTTTCGAGCGGAGCGTCGACACATGCAACCTTAGGTTCCCGCCTCTGATGTGACCCCTTGAAGTGAGACTCCACTTCAAGGGGTCTTATGAAGTACGACGAGCAGTTCAAGTTTTCAGCTGTTGAGGCCTACCTGGTAGGGCCAGCGGGCTTCACGAAAGTAGCGCAACAGTTCGAAATTTCAGCATCACTCTTGCGTTCATGGGTATCGCGCTACCGCCTTCATGGCATAGCTGGACTAGCGATGAGAGTGTGGAGCGCGCACAGTGCCGAGTTCAAGCTGTCGGTCCTGAAACACATGTGGGACAATGCGCTGTCCTATCGACAGACCGCAGCTGTGTTCAATCTTCCTAACGCATCCCACATCGGCGAATGGGAGCGGCGGCACAAGCAAAGCGGCTTCGAAGGTTTGAAACGACGCCGTAACGAAAATCCCAAAATGAAGGCTCCGCCGACTCCCCCCGTCCGCGTCCCAGTGGACGAGAAGAACTGCTCACATGACGACCTTGTAGACGAGGTCAAGCGTCTTCGTGCGGAGAATGCCTACCTAAAAAAGCTCAAAGCCTTAGTCGAGTCGAAGCCGTCTGCGCCAGCGAAAAAGCGCAAGTAATACTCGAACTAAGGCTGGAGCATGGACTGGCTTACTTGCTTGAAGCAGCATCGATGGCACGCAGTACGTTCTTCTATCAAAAGAAAGTTCTTGAGGCAGGCGACAAGGACGCACAGGTGAAAGAAGAGATCCAGGCCGAGTTCCATCGCCATCACGGGCGCTACGGTTATCGTCGGATCACGGCTGCGCTACGGCAGGCTGGACGCATCATTAACCACAAGGCAGTTCAGCGTCTGATGGGTGAGCTTGGTTTGAAATCGCTGGTTCGGCCGAAGAAGTACAAGTCCTATAAGGCTGACGCCATGGAGGCGTCGGAAGACGTCCTGCAGCGGGACTTCGAGGCAGATCGCCCGAACGAAAAGTGGGTAACGGACGTCACTGAGTTCAAGGTCGCTGGCAGAAAGGTGTATCTCTCTCCCATCAAGGACCTGTACAACCGCGAGATCATCGCCTATGAGATACGAGAGCGACCGAGCCTGGACCTGGTGAGCGACATGCTCGAACAAGCGATGGGCAAACTTACAGAACACGACCGCCCTATCCTTCACTCAGACCAGGGCTGGCAATATCGGATGCCAGCGTTTCGGCATGCGCTCGATAAGGGCGAGCTGCAACAGAGCATGTCCCGTAAGGGAAACTGCCATGACAACGCGGCCATGGAGAGCTTCTTCGCCGTGTTGAAGTCCGAGTTTTACCACCTCAACAAATTTAGCAGTGTCGAGCAACTCGTGGACGGCCTGAAGCAGTACATTGACTACTATAATCATGACCGTATCAAGATCAAGCTGAACGGCCTGAGTCCTGTGCAATACAGGACCCAGGCCGTCTAGACGAACATCCAACCGTCTCAGTTTAAGGGGTCACATCACTCCGCGGGAACGACGTTCATCGGCCGTCTGCAGGAATCCGCCGACCGGGCTAGACTAGACCTCCTTGAAATGCAGGAGGCACCATGAGCAAGCTGTTTTCCCCTTATTCCCTGGGCTCCCTCGAGCTGTCCAATCGCATCGCCATCGCGCCGATGTGCCAGTACTCGGCCGTCGACGGCCTGCCCACCGACTGGCACATGATCCATCTCGGTAACCTGGCCCTGTCCGGCGCCGCGCTCCTGATCATCGAAGCCACCGCCGTCACGCCCGAAGGCCGCATCTCGCCCGATGACCTGGGCCTGTGGTCCGACGATCACGCCAAGGCCCTCGAACCGGTGATCGCCGCGATCCGCCGCCATTCCCCGATCAAGGTCGCCGTCCAGCTGGCCCATGCCGGCCGCAAGGCCTCGAGCGAGGTGCCATGGCAGGGTGGCGCCAACATCCCGCCCGACCAGCCGCGCGGCTGGCAGATCGAGGCGCCGTCAAGCGTACCGCATGCCGACGGCGAAACCGTGCCGCTGGCGCTGGACGCCGCGGGACTCGTGCGCGTAAAAGACGCGTTTGTTGCCGCGGCTCGCCGCGCCCATGCGCTGGGCCTGGACGCGATCGAGCTGCACGGCGCCCACGGCTACCTGCTGCACCAGTTCCTGTCGCCGCTGGCCAACCACCGCGAAGACGCGTATGGCGGTTCGCTGGAGAATCGCATGCGCTATCCGCTCGAGGTGCTGGCCGCCGTGCGTGCGGCCGTGCCGGGGATGACGGTGGGGATGCGCATCTCGGCCACCGACTGGGTCGAGGGCGGATGGGACCTGGAACAGAGCGTGCGCTTCGCCCACGAACTCAAGGCCCAGGGCTGCGACTTCATCCACGTCTCGACCGGCGGCGTCTCGCCCCTCCAGCAGATCCCGCTGGGACCGGGCTACCAGATCGAATTCGCCGAGCGCATCAAGCGCGAGACGGGCCTGCCGACCATCGGCGTGGGCCTGATCACCGAGGCGCGCCAGGCCGAGGAGATGCTGCAGCGGGACCAGGCCGACGTCATCGGCCTGGCGCGCGCCATGCTGTACGACCCGCGCTGGCCCTGGCATGCGGCGGCCGAACTGGGCGACCAGGTAGTGGCGCCGCCGCAGTACTGGCGTTCGCAGCCGCGCGAGCACAAGGCCTTGTTCGGCGATACGCGACTCGGCCAGCGCTGATCCGTTCGCGCCGTTTTCCTGCAGCCCAGCGCGGCATTATTGCAGTTCATCGCATGCGGATGGCGGTGCAAAAGGAGGCTTGTTAGAGTGCCATCACTCGAACAACAAACCTGATTGGACTGCCATGCGAACCCTCACCGCCCTTGCTTCCGCTGCTGCCCTGCTCGCGCTTGCCGGCTGCGCCATCGTCGTCGCCCCCGGCGACGGCGATGCCCGCGTCCACACCGCGTGGAGCAGTGACTCGACACAGGGCGACGGCGTCGCCGCGCGCGACCAGCGCGCGATTGGCGCGCTGGCGGCGCTGGACGTGAGCGGTTCGCTGCCGGTCGAGGTGCGCGTCGGCCCGGCGCCGTCGCTGGTGGTGGAGGCGGACAGCAATCTGCTGCCGCTGATCCGCACCGAGACCCAGGGCGATACCCTGCGCATCTATTCCGAGAAAAGCCTGCGCAGCAAGACGCCGCTGCGCATCGTCTACACCACGCCGCGCCTCTCCGAAGTGCGCGCCTCCGGCGCCACCCGCGTCGAGGTGGAAGGCCTGAACGGCGCGCCGCTCGACGTGCGCAGGAGCGGTTCGTCCGAAGTGCGCCTGAGTGGAAAAGTCGCCAGCCTGAATACGCGCTCCAGCGGCTCCGGCCTGCTGGACGCGAGCCGCCTGCAGCTAGAGGGCATCGACGCGACCCTGTCGGGATCGAGCCGCATGCGGCTGGGGCAGGTGAAGGGGGATCATGCGCGCATGGAGCTGAGCGGATCGAGCTCGCTGGACGCCAGCGGCGCGGTGCGCTCGCTGAGCGCCCGCGTGAGCGGCTCGGCCAGCGTCGACCTGGCCGATTTGAAGACGGACGACGCCGACCTGGGCGCCAGCGGCGCCGGCGGCATCCGCGCCACCGTCAAGCAGTCGCTGTTCGCCCGCACCTCGGGCTCGGGCGGC
Organism: Massilia sp. UBA2604; assembly: GCA_002339265.1. Lineage (GTDB taxonomy): Bacteria > Pseudomonadota > Gammaproteobacteria > Burkholderiales > Burkholderiaceae_D > Telluria. The sequence goes on from DDKG01000299.1 coordinate 8,331, forward strand.
ATCCGCGTGTACGGCCACCCGGCCCAGCGCAGCATCACTGGCGACCGGGTGCACCTCCTCGATTAGAGAAGATTATCCAGCAGGTCCGGACCGAACACCTCGCGGTGCAGGCGCTCGGCCGGGGCGCCGTCCGCCAGCAGCGCATTCCATTGCGCCTGCATGAACGGCAGCGGGCCGCACATATAGACGTTGGTCTCGCTGCGCGGCCAATTCGGCAGGCGCGCCAGGTCCATGTAGCCGGGCAGGGTGCCGGGAGCGTCGCCTTCTTCGTGGAAGGTCACCACCTGCAGATTGGGCATGCACGCCTGGGCGGCGGCGATGTCTTGCTGATGCGGATGGTGTTCGGCGCAGCGCGCGGCGTGCGCGAAGATCACGCGGCGCTGCGGATTGACCAGGGCGATGCGATTCAGGGCGCCGATCATCGGCGTGATGCCTACGCCGGCCGACAGCAGCACCACCGGCTCGTCGGACTCGGTGTCGGGCAAGAAGTCGCCGAACGGGTAGCTCACCTGCAGGATGTCGCCTGCTTCCACGTTACGGTGCAACCAGTTCGACACGGCGCCAGCCGGGATGTTGTCGTTGCCTTCCTCGCGCTTGACCGAGATGCGCATCGAATCGATACCATGCGCGTCCGACAGGCTGTACTGGCGCAGCTGTCGCAGAGGCATGCTCTGCCCATCGTCGAAGATCGCTTCCACGCTCACGTACTGGCCGGCCTTGAACGGCGGCAGCGGTTCGCCATCCTGCGGCACGAAGCGGATCGACAGCACGTTCTCGCTTTCGCGCACCACTTCGGTGACGCGCATCGGGCGCAGGTAGCCAGCCTCGATGCCGGCTTCGGCATACATCTTCGTTTCGGCGTCGATGAAGACCTTGGCCAGCGAGCCATAGGCTTCTTCCCAGGCCTTCATCAGCGGCTCGACGGCGGCGTCGCCCAGGGTCGACCTGATCGCGCCCAGCAGGTGGAAGCCGACGATCGGGTAGTGGGCGGCGGTCAGGCCCACCGAGACGTGCTTGTGCACGATGCGGCTGACCACCGGGCCGAGGGCGGCGGCGTTGTCGATGTTGGCGGCGTAGGCGAACAGCGCCGAGGCGAGCGACTGCTGCTGCACGCCGCTGGCCTGGTTACCCATATTGAACAGGTTCCGCAGCTCCGGGTGGGCCCTGAACATATTGGCGTAGAAGGTGGTGGTGATGGCCGGACCGTGCTGGCGCAGGACGGGAACCGAAGCGTCGATATAGGGGCGGGAAGCGGCAGAGATCATGGGAGTCCTTTATTAGATGCAATTTAAAAGCATGTTTTAGTGTAAAAAAACGCCCGCTTGATCGTCTTCGCTTGCGGGCAACGAGAAGTCAATGGAACGCATTCTAGCAAACATGCTTTAGGAATGCACCTTATTTAAAGTATTTCTTTGCGGGGAGGCGGAGTCCCCTATAATCGCAACTTCGTTTTTGAGACTGTCGAGCTGCGGCCGCCGAGCTGCGATCGCCAAAGTGCATTGAAGGACACGCCGTGAACCAGACCCTGGGCCAGAAGCTGTTACGTACCAAATCGGCAGCACGCCATCACGAGGAAACCGCCAGCGTCGGCGTCGCCGGCGCCGTACCCGGCCTGCATCGCTCGCTCGGCCTGTTCCCCCTGACCATGATCGGCGTCGGCGCCACGATCGGCACCGGCATCTTCTTCACGATGGTCGAAGCGGTGCCCAAGGCCGGTCCGGCAGTCGTGCTGTCCTTCCTGCTGGCGGCGCTGACCGCCGGCCTGACCGCGCTGTGCTACGCCGAACTGGCCGGCCGCGTGCCGGCCTCGGGCTCTTCGTATTCCTTCGCCTACGCCACGGTCGGCGAATTCGCGGCCTTCATCGTCGCCGCCTGCCTGCTGCTCGAATACGGGCTGGCGGCCAGCGCGACCTCGATCGGCTGGTCCGATTACCTGAACAATTTCCTGATGAACGCCTTCGGCTGGCAGATACCGGAGCAACTGCGTTCGCCGATGTTCGTCTCGGACCACCATGCCGTGACTTTCCATCCAGGGAACATCAACCTGCCGCCGATCCTGCTGGTGATCATGTGCGGCTTCCTGCTGGTGCGCGGCGCCAGGGAGTCGGCCACCACCAACGCGATCATGGTGATCATCAAGCTGGCGATCCTGGTGTTCTTCGCCGCGATCGCCTTCACCGGCTTCAATGCGGACAACTTCCAGCCCTTCTTCAATATGAACGAGGCCTCGGGCTATGCCGGCATGGCCGGCGTGACCGCCGCCGCGGGCACCGTGTTCTTCTCCTTCATCGGCCTGGACACCATCGCCACCGCCGGCGAAGAAGTGAAGGACCCGCGCCGCAACGTCCCGATCGGCATCCTGGCCGCCCTGGTCATCGTGACCGTGTTCTACATGCTGGTCGCGGTGGCCGCGATGGGCGCCCAGCCGGCCCATATGTTCGAGGGCCAGCAGGCGGGCCTGGCGGTGATCCTGCAGAACGTGACCGGCCAGGCCTGGCCGGCGCTGGTGCTGTCGGCCGGCGCGGTGGTGTCGGTGTTCTCGGTGACCCTGGTGACGATCTATGGCCAGACCCGCATCCTGTACGCGATCAGCCGCGACGGCCTGATCCCGCAAGTGTTCCAGAAGGTGAGTGCCCGTACCCAGGCGCCGGTGAAGAAC
>DDKG01000102.1:0-10860 GCA_002339265.1 Massilia sp. UBA2604
GAAGCGGTGGCGCAGCGGATGGTCGGGATCGGCCGCGACCTTGTTCAGCACACCGGCGGCGAGGCGCACGGCGATGTCGGCGCCCTTGCGGCCGATGAGGTCCGAGGGCAGCATCTTTTCGATGAAGGCATAGTCTTCCTTGAGCCACTCGACGATGCCCTGGGCGATGTAGTCCTGGGTGTCGGCATTGTCCAGCAAATGCGCCAGTTGGCGGATCCCTTCGTCGAGCAGTTCCTGGTGGCGCCGGCCGCGGGTCAGGCTTTCCAGGATGGCGCCGCTCGACTTCGACAGGTCGACGCTTTTCACCATCGTGTGCACGCCGCGGCGGATGAAGTTCTGCACTGCCGCGTCTTCGATGAAGTCGAGCATGAAGGTCGCGGCGCGCACCAGGTGGGCGCCCATCAACTCGGTATTGGCCGGCTTGACCAGCCACTCGGCCACTTTATGCACCGGATCGTGGCGCCGGATCAGGCCAACGATCGAATCGGTGTCGAGGAATTTTTCGCGCACGAACAGCGCCAGGTTGTCGGCGATCTTGTCCTTGTTGCTGGGGATGATGGCGGTATGGCGCGACACGATCGGGATCGGTACGCGCCTGAACAAAGCCACCACCGCGAACCAGTCGGCCAGCGCGCCGACCATGGCCGCCTCGGAAAAAGCGCGCAGCAGGCCGGTCCACCAGGTGTACGGCAACAGCAGGCTGATCACGAACAGCGCGGCCGCGCCCACGAAGAAGCCGAGGGCGATCCGTTTGGAGCGGCGCAGTTCATCCTGTTTTTCCATACGGGCTAGCTCGGCAATGACGATATACCAATGCTATCGCACTTCCGATGCCGACGACGCGCCGGCAGCGCCCACATTGCCCCCGGGGTTTTCACAGCCTGTACATACTGCTGACATATACTGAAGACTTTCCAACCTGATCACGAGCCATCCCCTGCATGCACCATGAATTAAGCCTGATCACCACGATCGCCGCCGCCCTCGGTTTCGGCCTGATATTCGGCATGCTGGCCGTGCGCCTCAAACTGCCGGCGCTGGTCGGCTATCTGGCCGCCGGCGTCTTCATCGGCCCCGCCACGCCGGGCTTCGTGGCGGACATCGGCCTGGCCTCGCAGCTGGCCGAGATCGGGGTCATGCTGCTGATGTTCGGGGTCGGCCTGCATTTCTCGCTGAAGGACTTGCTCGACGTGCGCCGCATCGCCCTGCCCGGCGCGCTGCTGCAGATCGGCGTGGCTACCGCGATGGGCATGGCCCTGGCCTGGTGGTGGGGCTGGAGCCTGGGCGCCGGCCTCGTGTTCGGCCTGGCGCTGTCGGTGGCCAGCACCGTGGTGCTGCTGCGCGCACTGGAGGCGCGCGGCGTGCTCGATTCGATGAACGGCCGCATCGCGGTCGGCTGGCTGGTGGTCGAGGACCTGGTCATGGTGCTGGTGCTGGTGATGCTGCCGGCGATCGCCGGGCCGCTGGGCGGCAAGGGCGATGCGGGGCTCGACCTGTGGCCGGCGCTGGGCATGACCCTGCTGCAGGTGGGCGGCTTCATCGCCTTCATGCTGATCGTCGGGCGCAAGGTCTTTCCGTGGTTCCTGTGGCGCGTGGCCAGGACCGCCTCGCGCGAGCTGTTCACCCTGTCCGTGATCGCGGCGGCGGTCGGCATCGCGTATGCCTCATCGAGCCTGTTCGGCGTGTCGTTCGCGCTGGGCGCCTTCTTCGCCGGCATGGTGCTGCGCGAATCGGAACTGAGCCACCGCGCGGCCGAGGAATCGCTGCCGCTGCGCGATGCGTTCTCGGTGCTGTTCTTCGTCTCGGTCGGCATGCTGTTCGATCCGATGGTCCTGGTCGACAATCCGCTGCACGTGCTGGGCGTGGTGCTGGTGATCGTGGTGGGCAAGTCGCTCGCCGCTTTTATCCTGGTGCTGGCGCTGCGCTATCCGCTCAATACCGCGCTGACCGTGTCGGCCAGCCTGGCGCAGATCGGCGAGTTCTCGTTCATCCTGGCGGCGCTGGGCATGCAGCTCGGGCTGCTGCCGGAACTGGGGCAGAACCTGATCCTCGCTGGGGCCATCATTTCGATTGCCTTCAATCCGCTGGTGTTCTCGTCGATCGAGCCGGTGCAGCGCTGGATGGGCAAGCAAAACCATTTGATGCACCTGGCGCGCAAGCTGGAACGGCCGGCCGATCCGCTGGCCGAGCTGCCGATGACGACCTCGCGCGAAAAACTCAGCAATCAGGTGGTGCTGGTGGGGTTCGGCCGGGTCGGGCGGCGCATTGCAGATGACCTGACGGCGCGCGGCATCCATTTCGTGCTGGCCGAACAGCATCGCGAACTGGTCGAGCAGGCGCGCCAGCGCGGGATTCCGGCGGTGGTGGGCAATGCGGCGGAGCCGGCGGTGCTGATCCAGGCGCATATCCACAAGGCAGCGATGCTGGTGATCGCGACGCCGGATACGTTTGATGTGCGCAAGATGGTGGAGATTGCGAAGGCGCTCAATCCGTCGATTCGATGCGTGGTGCGCACGCATAACGACAAGGAAGCGGAGTTGTTGCGGGCGGAGACGGGTGGGCGGGTGTTTGTTGGCGAGGAAGAGTTGGCAAGCAGTATGACGCGGCATGTGCTGGAGACCTTGCGTGAGCATCGGTCCGCGGTGCATTAGGAACACATGACGGAATATGTCGCCGATCCTGAGAATGACGTTCACCGCTTGACCCGCTGCCAGATGATCAGAATCCGTGTACCGTCCGGCCGCTGGAAGTGCTCCGTCATCCGATCGCCCTCGACAATCAGGCGCAAATCTTTGCGCGTGCGCACCGCGCCAACCCAGTTCGGAAAGGTCGATGCATCGACGCGATTACCGCTGAAGACTCCGTCCTTGTCCACCGTGTAGGTGCCGAAAAAGCCGATGCTGCCGGCCATTGCTGCGCGGTTTTCTTCGGCCGTCCCCTTCCCCCGCTCGTTCGATGCGAATTTCGGAATATTCGCATCGGTCAGCACTTCAACGAAATGCATGTCCTCCGTGAACACGAGCATTCCATGGGGCTTGTCGCCGTAGGCCGGCAGGTTCTTGCCGTCCGGATCGATCTGAGCGGTGACCATGCGCCAGGTGCCCAAGACCTGGTTTGGCGCCCCCGCCTCGGCACATGCTGTGATATTGATCAGCGCTGCGAAAACAACGATACAGGCAAGCTTTGGGATATGCATGAAAATCTCCTGTCCATAAAACACGCCGATCCAATGATAGCCAAGCAGAAGAGCTTCATTATCCTCCTGGTCGTGCATGTGGTAATGAACGGCGCAGAACAATGGCGACGCATCGGATGTTGGTTCGCCCAGCGCCAGACTCATTCGGTGAGTGATGACGTAACGCAATAGCTAGACGTCAGAGCACCGATATCGTGTTTCCGATAAGTTTATCTGGAGCACATCTCGACATGGCCGCCACATCGATCGTGCAAATCAGGACCACCCTGGCCGAATATTCCGGTGCATCCAGGCTGATGGATCTGAGGATAGGAGAAGGTCGTGCATTACAGCACGATTTTCTGGCCGAGGCGTTCTATGCTCAAGATGCGATCCAGGAAGTGGGCGGTTGCGACGTGATCGCACTGTCCATCAACTCGTTCGTCCAGCCGCAGGCCTTGCTGGGGCAAGCGGCCAGGCTCGAACTCAGCCTGGCGGATGGCACACGGTCTCCATTGTCCGGAGAGATCAGCAAGGTTGCGCAACTGGGCAGCGATGGCGGCCTGACGCGCTACCGAATTCGAATCGCCCCTTGGCTATGGCGCCTGGAACATGTCCGCAACTGCCGCGTGTGGCAGGACAAGCGCGTGATCGACATTATCGATGCGGTATTTGCCGCATATTTGCCGTTGGCGCGCTGGCGTTGGAGCGACGAGATCAGTGCATTCATGGCCGGGACCCTTCCACGCAGCTATTGCTGCCAGTACCGGGAAACGGATCTCGATTTCGTCCAGCGCTTGCTGGCCGAAGAAGGCCTGGGCTGGCGAGTCGAACAGGACGATACCGGACATGGCTTGGTGCTGTTTGCCGACAGCACTCAGGCTAGCGCTGTGCCGGAGGATGCTAGCAGCGCAACGGATAACGGCATCCGCTTTCACGGCGCCAGCTCGGTCGAGCAGGCCGATTCCGTGCAAACGTTGGTATCCCGGCGACGCCTGCATGCATCGCTTGCCACCTTGCTGAGCCCGGATTACAAGTCGAAACGCAGCGCCAGCGCCAACTCTCCATCCTTCGTTCGCAACAATAAACTTCCGGAACTGGAGACGTATGACATTCCGGGTCAGTACGCCTACGCCAATAGCGAGCAGGCGCGGCGCTATGCCGACCTGCAAATGCAGGGAATCGAAGCACGCGGCCACCATTGGCAAGGCCGTTCGACGGTACGCACGCTGCGCGCCGGAACGCGCCTGAAAATCAACGGCATGCCGTTGCGACAATCCGGTGGCAGTGCGGTGTTCACTGTCCTGCGTGTCAGCAGTCTCGGGATCAACAACCTGCCGCCACCGGCGCAGCACGCCTTGGCCGAGCTGTTCGGCCCCGTCCCCGAGCTGCTGGGAGAAGCGATGCATGACGTGTCGGAAGAGTTTGCCCTGGCGATCGAACAGGCGCGCCGGACTGGTTATGCCAACTGCTTTGAGGCCATTCCTGCAGAGATGCCCTGGCGTCCGCAACTGGCTGGCAGCAACGGACGCATCCACGCCAAGCCGACGGCATACGGCACGCAAAGTGCGATCATCGTTGGTGCGGATGGCAGCGCTCATCCCAACGGTGCGGATGAGCTGTATTGCGACCGGCTCGGGCGTGTGCGAATCCGGTTTCACTGGCAAGATCAAGGCAATGCGAGCTGTTGGGTGCGCGTGGCGCAACGTTCGGCTGGCGGTGGGATGGGATGTCAATTCTTGCCGCGTATCGGGCAAGAAGTTCTCGTGCAATTTCTTGAGAATGATATCGATCGCCCGGTGATCGTTGGCGCGCTCTACAACGGGCAAGGTGAAGGCGGCGCCGCGCCGACGCCCGGCGGACAGCACACCGCGAACAGGCCGCAGTCACCGTTCGAGCAGGCGCATGACCAGGCGCGATCCGGACAGGGCAACCTCGCTGGCGGCAACAGTCCTGTATGGCACGGGGCTTCGGCCGACAGCGCCGGTCACCGCAATGGAGCGGCGCAATGGGGCATCCGTTCCAAGGAATTTGGGGGGAGCGGCTACAACCAGTTGCTGTTCGATGACACAGACGCGCAGGGCCGGGTGCAGCTCAAGTGCAGCCATGCTGCAAGCGAACTGAATCTTGGGCACCTGATTCACTCTGCCGACAATTATCGCGGCAGTTTTCGTGGGCTCGGGGCGGAGTTGCGTACCGATGCCTGTGGCGCGGTGCGGGCAGGCGCTGGGCTGCTGGTGTCGAGCTATCCGATTGCCCATGGTCCGACCGCGCGTGACCCGGCTGGCGCCAACGATGCCGGCGTCGGCTTGCTGGGGCAGGCTCTGAAACTGGTCGGCACCCTGCACGGCGCCGCTGCAGATCATGAAACGGTGGGATTGGCAGCGCATACCGGTGCGGCCAAAGCCGATACCAGCGTGCTCGATGCCGAAGCACCACCCTTGCGCGCCATGCACGCCGCTATCTCGGGCAGGGTCGACAAGCACAGCCTCGTCAGCTCCGGATCGGGAACGCTACCGCATATGGCCGATCCGTTGATTGCGTTGGTCGCCAAGGACGGACTCGGCGTTAATGCGGGGCAAAGCCTGCAGCTCGCCAATGGGGAGACCTGTTCACTCATTGGTGGCGAAGACGCGCAGTATGTCACCGGCGCGGGGATGCGGGTGCATGCCGGCCAGGCGATCGGCATGCTCATCGGCGCGGCAAAGCATGACGCCGGCCAATCCGTCCTGCAACTGATCACGGCGCAGGATGCCATCGACGTCCAGGCACAGTTCGACGGCGTGACGGTGCAGGCACGGGACGACGTTGACGTGGTCAGCACCAGTGCCCATATCGACTGGGCAGCGGCGAAGAGCATCAGCCTGAGCGTGGCTGGCGGCGCCAACATCATGATCGACGGTGGAAACATCGTCGTGCAATGTCCGGGAAAGTTGGTGGTCAATGCGGGCAAGAAGAGTCTGTCCGGGCCGGAGAAAGTGGGATATCCGATGCCGGCCCTGCCGCGCAGTATCTGCCTCGAATGCCTCAGGAAATCGCTGGCTGCGGGGCCGGCGTTCACCATGGTCGAATGACATGCTGATCGCAACGTTTATGGCTGGGTGGATGGAGAAGTTATGCGCGCGTGCGCAAGCTCTCGCAGCTGGACAGCGGCTGCACTTGCTGATCGATGGCGCCTTTGTTCCCGGGCTGCATCGGGGTGTCCATCCGGACCGGAAAGTCATGCTGTTCGCCGCACTGCCCGGTTGCAGCGACGAGGTGCTGGACCTGTCGTCGTTCCTGATGCCATTCGATCCAGATGATCCCTCCGTCCGGCGCATACTGCAGCGCTGCAGCGGCTGGCCCATGGTCAGCGTCATCCAGGCGCACGAGGATGTGAAACGGCTTGCTGCGAGGATGGCGGCTTGGACTGTCATCGAGGCGGATGGACAGCGGTTTCATTTGCGGTTTGCCGATACGCGGCGGATTCCTGCGATTGTCCAGACACTGGATCCAGGTCAGCGCGCGCAGCTTCTTGGTCCTGCGACGAGCTGGGCCTGCACGACGCGCAGCGGGTCATGGCAAGCTTTCCAATTCGACGGCGCCGATGCGGAGGTCGCGGCTTTTCCTGCGTTGGATACGCGGCAGTTTGCGGTATTGGTAGAAGACAGCCGCATCGACGAGATGCAGGCGCTGTTCATGCGGCGTCATCCGCGGCCGTTCATGCCGGCATGGCAGGGATATGACGTGCTGACGCTGGCGCTGCAGGCGGCAGCAGCCAGCCGGTTGCCGGAAGCGGCGCTGCTGGACTGGTGCGAATTCCTGTGGCGGGAGGGGCAAGTGGAAACGTCATCCACTGTCGCAGACAAGCTTGTCAACTGGCAAGCGGCGCAGGCCGATCGAGTTTGAAAGGAACGGTGATGCCATGAGTGGTAACAAAATATTCCTGGTCGTGCTGGTACTCGTTTCGACGGCTGTCTATGTCTTGGCGCGTGAAGAAAAGACTGTTGGCGTGAGTCTGCACGGTGTCAATCATACCGCCGAGACGTTCAGCTTCTATCTCAGGGACCCGGAGAATCCGGAAATGATCAGCGGCGGCAGCGGCTTGATCGACCCGTATGGCGCCGGCGGGACTACCTGTTGCGCCGTGTTGCCACGCAAATGGCAGCCCGGGCTGAAATTGAAAATTCATACGACGCATTATTTGGACCAGCAATCCGACGGGACGATCCCGGAGGTAAAGGACATCGTCGAGGCTGACGTTCCCAAATATGTCGACGGTCAGCCGGGAGAGATATGGGTGCTGCGTAACGCCGATGGCAAGGTAGAGGTGGTATCGAGCGATTACCAGCCCGATCATCCGAAATGGCCAGGAGCGATCAAAGGGTGGCCGGTGCCATCGATCGAGTATAGGCGTGAGCGATGGGAACTGCATCGAAAGCTAACCGCCCACGAAGTGAAAATTTTTACTGAAGCGTTGGAGGAACTGGAAACATCTCCTCTTGCTGTCACCAAAGAAGATTGGGAGTCAACCAAATCATCTGCGCCGTATCGGCTAAGCGGGTTTAGCGGTCCTGACGATCCGCTCTATATAGCTGAAAGCAAGGCAAGCTACGCCGAAGCACTGGAGTCAAGCAAGCGACGCCTGCAACAAATCATGGAGGCCAAGCCGTGAATAGCCAGCTATCTCCACCCATCGACATAAAATTTATAAGTGCTCCACTAAAAGAAACATTTTTTAGCAGGAAAGATATCAGAATCCTTGAGATGCACGAGTCTAGAGAACAGCCGCCTGAAAATCAGCCCAAAGAATTCTGTACAACAAACCTATTTTTCGGATTCTTTTTCGATGGCACCAAGAATAATTATGTGCAGGCTGAAACCACAAGAAATCACTCCAATGTGGCTCGACTCTATGACTGCTATCCTGGACTAAGCGTTCCCGGCGTACTGCCAACATCGACCGATTGGATAGCAGACACGGACCAATATACGAATTTTTTCAAAGTCTATACCCCAGGTGTCTCCTCACCGTTCAAGGAGGTCGGCGACAAAGCCGACTGGCTGGACGAGCCCTTTGGCGCGGCCGCCGGTCGCATGGGTGAACGACGCATTCTATGGTCACTCGTGCAAGCCATCAATAACGTCCATCGTTACTTCCTGAAAGTCCCCCTGATGCTGCAGCCAGAGATGGACGCCATGTTCCGGGACGTAACCCTGCATAAGAGCACGCGCAGAAACATGACGGGCAAGCTGCCGCCGATGACGTCCAGCTATGGCAAAAAGGGAGTACGGTCCGATCGCATGGCCCGAGCAGTATTCGAGCGCATCCTGGGTCGTCTGCATAAAGCCGTGGCCCAGCACTGGCCGGATCGCCATACCGGACGACCGGCCAAGATAAGCCCGGCAGTGGTCAAGACGATCTACATCTCGATCTTCGGATTCTCACGGGGTGCGACGCAAGCGCGCGCCTTCACCAACTGGCTGCAGTCCTTGTGCGAGCTCGATGCGCAGCTCAGTGGACGAGCTGGCGGCATGTCGCTTGGTGGATTCCCTGTCCAGTTCGATTTTCTGGGTCTCTTCGATACCGTGGCGGCGATCGGACTGGGTAATACCCTGGGTGGCGCTACCGGCCACGGCGCGTGGGCAGACAGCGAGGAAAGCCTGCGTGTTCCGGCACATATCCCATGCCTTCATCTGGTCGCGGCCCATGAAATCAGACGCAGCTTCCCAGTCGATTCGATCTCGGTAGGCGGAACACTTTCATCACGTCACCAGGAGATCGTGCTGCCGGGAGCACACTCCGACATAGGCTGCGGCTATTGTCCAACTGAACAGGGCCGGGGTACCGATCCGAACGGGGACGACATGCTGTCGAGGATTCCGCTGTTGATGATGTACAGGACCGCAAGATTAAGCGGCGTACCACTGAAGCTCGAACTAGCCAGCACATCGGCCAAATCGAGATTTGCGCTGACCAAGAAAGCCATCGCAGATTTCAACGCGTATATCGCCACGTGCCAAGTCAAGACAGGCCCACTACACCTGATCATGCGTGAGCAGGTGCGGAAATGCATTGAATGGCGCGTCTGGCGCCGCACTAGCGGCGCACATTCGCTGCAGTCCAGCGAAAGTTTTTCCAGAGCGTCCAATTTCGATAAGAACGATTTGCACAGTGCCGCCCTCGAATTCGAAAAAGAGATCGAGAAATTCACTGAATGGAGACACGAGAAAGGCGCGCGCACGCGATTCAGGGCACAGCATCGGGGATTCAACAACGACCATGAACTGGAATGGCTCGAAATCGCCACATGGTGGAAAGACGATTTTTCAGTAGCTCCCAGCGTCGTGAACTTCTTCGACAACTACGTTCACGATTCGCGAGCCTGGTTCAAGCTAAGACCGGGCAATCCCGACAGTGAAGTCAAGGCTCACAAGGAATTGCAGGGCTGGCAGCGACGACGAGAGTTGGACGAGGCAAATGTCAAGCTGCCTACGCTTGCTGGCAAATCCGATTACAAAGTCGCCTCGGATCGATTGAGCCCGGAACAGCGGCGAGTGGTCGATGAATACAGGAAAACCAAAGCCATTCCACGCATGGCCAATACTGGACGCGAGCCATGGGAGTCATCCATCGGCTGGCTCGCCGGAGCCGGCTATCTGCGCTTCAGGAAGATCTATGGTGGTGACGATTCGGTCTTGCTGTCCGGCGTCGACGCACCTGCGTCCGACCACCATCCCGACTATGCTGCACGAGCATGAACCGTCCCCACAACTCCCAGCATATCTTCAAACAAAAACCCGTCCGGCTTGCGCGGGACGGGTTTTCAAAAAAGGAACCTGCTGCTCAGGCGTCGACTTCTTCCGCGCACAAGGTCAGCTTGGCCGCGCGATGCCCATGCAACTGCGGCACCAAGAGTTCGCTGCGCTCTTCCAGCAACGCAAACACCTCATCCTTCGACAGCACATACTGCTCCAGCAGCGTATCCTTGAGCGACTCCATCACCAACTTGTAATCGCGGATCGAATCGAGAGTATAGCTAAGCGCATCCGCCCTCTCTTCCACCAAATGCACGGATGCTCGCCGCTGGCTTCTTGCCCCCAGCTGGCTGTAATCGATCTTCGAGCGCGAATACATCGACAGTCGGCGCACCATCAGGTTCAGCAGCATGTGCTGGAAACCTTCAGGGCTGTTGGCTATGAAATTGTGGGCGTGAGCCAAACCTCTTCCGCACAGCATTGGGAAATCCATGCCAAGCACAAGATGGTGCCGGAGTTAAGGGCCATGCAGGCGACCACGCGGTTTCTATAAACCCTGGCGGAAGCCCGCGGTGGGCGTTACGACGGATGGGGAACCGTCGGGATCAAATAAGGCAATTTGAAAGAGTCAGTCGCTGCATGCTGTGACCGTTTTCTTCCGGTTGGTGGCATACAAGGCGGCAGGACCAGCCTGAAATGATATTCACCGCTTGACCCGCTGCCAGATAATCAGAATCCGCGTACCATCCGGCCGCTGGAAGTGCTCCGTCATCCGATCGCCCTCGACAATCAGGCGCAAATCCTTGCGCGTGCGCACCTCACCAATCCAGTTTGGAAAGGTCGATGCATCGACGCGATTACCGCTGAATACCCCTTCCTTGTCCACCGTGTAGGTGCCGAAAAAGCCGATGCTGCCGGCCATCGCGGCGCGGTTTTCTTCGGCCGTC
>DDKG01000102.1:10977-11301 GCA_002339265.1 Massilia sp. UBA2604
CACCATGCGCCAGGTGCCCAGGACCTGATTCGGCGGTCTAGCCTGCGCAAACGCCACACAGACCTGCGCTGCAAGCAGCACGGGTAAAACGAGCTTCAGAATACGCATGCGACCTCCCGAGATGAACATGATCAATCCGGCAATCTGTTCATCATAGTCGCGCTTGCGGCATCCATTTATCAAGATCCTCTCGAATCCAATAACGATTCACCAGAATACGCATGCACCAACAAAAAACCCGTCCAGCTTGCGCGGGACGGGCTTTATATAAGGCTTCTGCTTCTTACGCGGCGACTTCTTCCTCGCACAAGGTCAGCTTGGCCG
>DDKG01000105.1:0-1599 GCA_002339265.1 Massilia sp. UBA2604
CAGCACCAGGTCGAACTGGCCATAGAGTTGCGCCAGATAGCGCCGGGCGAGCTGGGCGGCATGGGGGCCGAAACGGTTCTCGACCAGGCGCGGCAGGTCGGAATGGTAGAAGGCCACCACCGGGATGCGCAGGCGGTCGCGCGCGCGCAGCGCGGCCCAGGCGCAGTGGCCGGCGTCGCCCACTTCGACCAGGTCGGGCCGCAAGCGGCGCAGGCGGCGCGCGATGGCGGCCACCGACAGCGGCATGCGGTAGCCGTGAAAGCCGGGCAAGGCCAGGCCCGGCACGCGCAGGTGCGCCGCGGCAGCAGCGTCCACTTCGGCATCTTCCACTGCATCGACGTTGGGGCTCAGGATGGTGTGCCGCGCACGGCCCTGGCGCGCCAGCCACGCCGACTTGGCGTTCAGGTAGGTGCTGACGCCACCGCCCTCGGCGGCATAGAACATCGTGAGGTCGACGAGGTGCATGGCCGGCTCGCAGAAAAATCCACGATAGCAGCAGCCCGCCAGGCAGGCTTGCGCGCACGCAGGGCGTGCGCCGGTGGTTCGCGCTAACCGATCGCGACGGCGATCGCGATGCCGGACATCAGGCGCTGCGGCGGTCGAGCATGGCGCGCGCGATGGTGCCGGCGTCGACGTACTCGAGCTCTCCGCCCACCGGCACGCCGCGCGCCAGCCGGCTGACCTTCAGGCCGCGCGCCTTGAGCATTTCACTGATGTAGTGGGCGGTGGCCTCGCCCTCGTTGGTGAAATTGGTCGCGAGCACCACTTCGCCAACGACGCCGTCGGTGGCGCGGTTGACGAGCTTGTCCAGGGCGAGGTCGCGCGGGCCGATGCCGTCCAGCGGCGACAGCCGGCCCATCAGCACGAAATACAGGCCGCGCCAGGTGAGCGTCTGCTCGATCATGATCTGGTCGGCCGGGGTCTCGACCACGCATAACAAGGTGTGGTCGCGCTCCGGGTCGGCGCACAGCTCGCAGATTTCGATGTCCGAGAAGGTATTGCACTTGGCGCAGTGATGCACCGTATCGACCGCCTGGTAGAGCGCGCGCGACAGTTGCGCGGCGCCCTCGCGGTCGTGCTGCAGCAGGTGGAATGCCATGCGCTGGGCAGATTTAGGGCCCACGCCCGGCAAGCGGCGCAGCGATTCGATGAGAAATTCGAGCGAGGTCGACATGAATGGCGCTTTGCCGGCACAGGGCCGGCAAAGCCAGCATCAATTGATTAAATAGATCAGAAAGGCATCTTGAAGCCAGGCGGCAGGCCCGGCATGCCGGCGGTCAGGCCGCTCATCTTTTCGGCGGCGGTCGCCTCGGCCTTGCGCACGGCGTCGTTGAACGCGGCTGCGACCAGGTCTTCCAGCATGTCGCGGTCGTCGCCCAGCAGCGACGGGTCGATGGTGACGCGCTTGACGTCGTTCTTGCAGGTCATGACGACCTTCACCAGGCCGGCGCCCGACTGGCCTTCGACTTCGATCTGAGCCAGCTGCTCCTGCGCCTTCTTCATATTGTCCTGCATGGCTTGCGCCTGTTTCATCAAGCCTGCGAGCTGGTTTTTCATCATGGTGGGTTTCTCCAAAAGTCGGATGGGTGATTGATCGGC
>DDKG01000105.1:1806-8373 GCA_002339265.1 Massilia sp. UBA2604
GTATACCACACCGGGCCGATCTCGGACTCCACGTTTACGCGGAAGTCGGGGAAATGTTCTTGCAGCGCAGCCGCCAGCTTTTCGCTATTGCCGCTGGCGCGCAGCGTATCGACCGGCACGCGCAGCTTGAAGGTGACCGAGCGGTCGTGCACGACGCAGGCGACCAGTTCGGTCTGCAGCGCCAGCTGCTGGGCCACGCCGCGCAGCGGCAGGCTGCCGGCCAGCGCCGGCCAGTTGCCGTCCCAGTTAATCTCGGGCACAGGCGTGACGACGTAGGCGTGCGGCGGCGCGGCCGGGGCTCGCACCTGGGGCGCGGGCGCGACCACGGCCGGCGCCTCGGCGGCGACCGCGGTGTCATCGGAAAAATCGGTGACCCAGGACGGTACGTCGTCGTCCGGCTGTTGCTGCGGCTGCGGGCGGGCCTGCATGGCCGGTTGCTGCGAGGCCATGGCCTGCGGCTGGCCGCCATCCCATGGCGGCGGCGCGGAAGCGGTGCGTGCTTGCGGTGCTGGCTGCGGTGCGGATTGCATCGCGGCCGAGGGTCCGGGCGCCGACGGTGGCGGTGCAGGCAGTGGTGGCGCCGCTGGTGCCGGGGCCGGCTCGGCCCCCGGACGCTTGGGCGGGGTGCGAATGCCCGAGGCGGCGCGCGCCGCCTCCAGTGCCGCATTGATCGCGGCCCGGGCCGACGTCATCGCCGGCGCGCCGGGCGCGGCAGCCGCCGTCGATGCACTCGGCTGCGCCGGCGCCGCAGGTGCGGGCGGCGGAGCGGCCGACGGTGCAGCCGAACGCGGCGTCACCGCAGCATGGCTGGCCGCAGCCGCAGCAGCGGCGCGTGCAGGCGATGCGCCTACTGGTGCGGCGACGGGCGGTGCGGCCGAAGCTTCTGCCCCGCCTTGTCCGGGGCGAAAGGCCAGCATGCGCAGCAAGGTCATGGTGAAGCCGGCGTATTCATCCGGCGCCAGGCCGATCTCGTTGCGGCCGTGCACGGCGATCTGGTAATACAGTTGCACCTCTTGCGGCTCGAAAGCCCCGGCCAGGCGCATGATGTCGGCCAGCTCGGGCAAGTCTTGCGGCACGGCGCCCGGCACCGACTGCGCCAGCGCAATCCGGTGCAGCAGGGTGCCCAGGTCTTGCAGCGCGCCGTTGTACGACAGGCTGCGGCTGGCCATCTCATCGGCCACCGCCATCAGGTCGGCGCCGTCCTGCGCCACCAGCGCGTCGAGCAGGCGCACCAGATAGGATTGGTCGAGCGCGCCGAGCATGCCCTGCACCGCGTCGAGCGTGACCTGGCCGGCCGCATAGGCGATCGCCTGGTCGGTCAGCGACAGCGCGTCGCGCATCGAGCCGTGCGCGCCTTGCGCCAGCAGGCGCAGCGCCGGCTGTTCGAAGGTCACCTCTTCTTGCCCCAGGATGTTCTCGAGGTGGCCGACGATATGACCCGGCGGCATTTGCTTGAGGTTGAACTGGAGGCAGCGCGACAGCACCGTCACCGGGATCTTTTGCGGATCGGTGGTCGCCAGGATGAACTTGACGTGCGGCGGCGGCTCTTCGAGCGTCTTGAGCATCGCATTGAACGCGTGGTTGGTGAGCATGTGCACCTCGTCGATCATATAGACCTTGAAGCGCGCATTGCTCGGCGCATAGACCGCCTGTTCCAGCAGCTGGGCCATCTCGTCCACGCCACGGTTGGATGCCGCATCCATCTCGATGTAGTCGACGAAACGGCCGGCGTCGATCGCGCGGCAAGCCTCGCATTGTCCGCATGGCTCGGCGGTGATCCCGCCCTGCCCGTCCGGCCCGGTGCAATTGAGCGACTTGGCCAGGATGCGCGACAGCGTGGTCTTGCCGACCCCGCGCGTGCCCGTGAACAGATAAGCGTGGTGCAACCGCTCCGTGCGCAAGGCATGGGTCAGCGCACGGACCACGTGCTCCTGGCCAACCAGCGTTTCGAAGTTCCTGGGACGGTATTTGCGGGCGAGGACTTGATAGGACATGCCACGATTTTACCGCAGATGACCGCTGCCGCGAACAATCAACGGTCGGGCTCTTGTGCAACCGGCATGAAAAACGGGTGCGACGGACGTGCGGACGCCGATGCGGGACGACAAGAAAAGGGAGCTGAAAATGGAAATACTGCGGAGGAGAAAAGATAAGAGGCGAGCCTGATCTGCGGCACTTGCGGTGAACGGCTTTGGCTGCTTCGTTCCCGACCTGACCAGGTAAACCATGCCACAATGCGCAGGGGCCCGCCAGCGCTCATTATACCTTAGCGTATGGCGTTTAGGGAAATGACCGGGGTATGACGCTCGGCTCGGCGCTAGAAGACCACGACAATCGCGTTCTCACGCAGCCTCAGCACGTCGTTCCCGCGAAGGCGGGAACCCAAGTGTCGCCAGCCAGCGGCCTTAAAATCGACCTCCGATGGACGTTGGGGCCAAGTTGGAGGATAAACATTCTGTGACTTAACTTGGATTCCCGCCTGCGCGGGAATGACGTGCATACTTTGCGAATAAATATTCCGGACGCTAGTGCGCCTGCGCGGGAATGACGTGCTGGAGCCAACTATTCAGGCGAACGACGCAGGCTGCCCGCTCGTGAGCCAAACTGGCCTGCGCTCAAATCCCCAACTGCCCCCAGATCTCATCGATCTTCTTCTTGACCGCAGGCTCCATCGCGATCGGCGTACCCCATTCGCGATTGGTCTCGCCCGGCCATTTATTAGTAGCGTCGATACCCATCTTGCTGCCCAGGCCGCTGATCGGCGAAGCGAAGTCGAGGTAGTCGATCGGGGTGTTGTCGACCATGACCGTGTCGCGGGTCGGATCGACGCGGGTCGTGATGGCCCAGATCACCTCTTTCCAGTCGCGCACATTGACGTCCTCGTCCACCACGACGATAAACTTGGTGTACATGAACTGGCGCAGGAAGCTCCACACGCCGAACATCACCCGCTTGGCGTGGCCCGCGTACTGCTTCTTCATCTGCACCACCGCCATGCGGTAGCTGCAGCCTTCCGGCGGCAGGTAGAAATCGGTGATCTCGGTGAACTGCTTCTGCAGCAGCGGGATGAAAACTTCGTTCAGCGCCACGCCCAGCACGGCCGGTTCGTCCGGCGGCTTGCCGGTATAGGTCGAGTGGTAGATCGGATCGCGCCGCATCGTGATGCGGTCGATCGTGAACACCGGGAAACTGTCCTGCTCATTATAGTAGCCGGTATGGTCGCCATACGGCCCCTCGAGCGCATGCTCGAAGCCGGACGGATGGTGCTGGTCCGGGTAGATATGCCCTTCGAGCACGATCTCGGCGGACGCCGGCACCATCAATTCGCTGCCGATCGCCTTGGTGAGCGAGGTGCGACTGCCGCGCAGCAGGCCGGCGAACTGGTATTCGGACAGCGTGTCCGGCACCGGCGTCACGGCGCCCAGGATGGTGGCCGGGTCGGCGCCCAGCGCCACCGCGATCGGGTAAGGTTTACCTGGATTGGCCAGCGCATGCTCGCGGAAATCGAGCGCGCCGCCGCGGTGGGCCAGCCAGCGCATGATGACCTTGTTCGGGCCCAGCACCTGCTGGCGGTAGATGCCCAGGTTCTGGCGTTTCTTGTTCGGGCCCTTGGTAATGACCAGGCCCCAGGTGATCAGGGGCGCCACGTCGCCCGGCCAGCAGTGCTGGATCGGCAGGCGGCCGAGGTCGACGTCCTGGCCTTCCCAGACGATTTCCTGGCACGGCGCGCCCTTCACTTCCTTCGGCGCCATGTCCCATACCGCCTTGACGAGCGAGCCCATGCCCATGATGTCCTTGAAACCCTTGGGCGGCTCCGGCTCCTTCAGGCGCGCCAGCACGTGGCCGATCTGGCGCAGCTCACTCAAATCCTCCGCCCCCATGCCCAGCGCCACCCGCTTCGGCGTACCGAACAGATTGCCGAGGACGGGGATCGTGTGCCCAAGCGGCTGCCGGAACAACAGCGCGGGACCTTCTGCGCGCAGCGTGCGGTCGCAGATCTCGGTCATTTCGAGGTTGGTTGATACCGGAATGTCAATATGTTTTAGCTCGCCCATGCGGTCAAGCTGGGCCATAAAATCTCGCAAGTCTGTATATTTCATCAAGTTTTGTGCATTTCTTCGATTGCAGAACGTAAGTGAGAGGGTGGAGCCAAGTGATTGATTCGTCAAGTATTTCCATTTGGAAGGCCACCTCATCAGAACCAAAAGTTATAAGAGGCGAACGTGCTAGGGTTGACTTGATATAAGCTCCGCCCCTACAATCCGTCCTACTTGATGAGACGGCCTTACTTTTTTTGCCACAATTTTAGCCGTTCTCATGCATTCACGGGGTCGGGGCCCCAAACGACATTTTAAGGAGTGTTTTCTCTTGGGCGTCTGCCCAATCCCCCGAGACAGTTGTTGAGCCACTGGTCCCTGCCCGCCGGGTTAGCAGCCAGCTGAAGCAAAGCAATGACGGCGTTAGTCGGCCGCGTCGCGGCGACAAACGATTTTCTGATGCACGGCAAAACACATTCTGCGTTTCGCTTAGAGCGACACGACGGGATCCTTTTTGCCGCGACAAGGGGAAAATTCGATGTTTCATCGTTTTATCACGAGCGCAAGGCTCGTGCAATCCATGGCCAGCCAGCCAATCACGTGGTCTTCCGTGAGCAAAACGGCAAGCGGTATCATGAAAACCGCGCGCACTACCCTGACCGTATTCGGTCTGACCGCAGTCGCCATGCTGGCGCTGCTGTACACCAATGACAGTTTCGCCAAGCGCGTCTCTGAAATGCTGCATCCGCAGCCAACCGTCGTTGCCGCCGCCGAGCCAGTCATGCCGGCGGCGCCTGTCGCGCCTACGCCGAAGGCCGTGGCCGAAGCGGTCGCCGTCGAAACGACGCACCTGCGCGATTCGCATGCGATGCTGGGCAACAGCAAGCAGCAGCAATACGTCACCAACTGGCTGTCCAAGCGTTATCGCGTCGCCGGCGACGCCGCCAATATGCTGGTCTCGACCGCTTACCTGACGGCGCACGAGCTGAAACTCGACCCGCTGCTGATCCTGGCGGTGATGGCGATCGAATCGGGCCTGAACCCATTCGCCGAAAGCGCAATGGGCGCCAAGGGCCTGATGCAGGTCATGGCCAAGGTCCACCACGACAAGTTCGAGGACGTCGGCGGCCCGCAGGCGGCCCTGAACCCGGTCGCCAACATCCGTGTCGGCGCCCTGATCCTGAAGGATTACGTCAAGCGTACCGGCTCGATCGAAGGCGGCCTGAAGACCTATGTCGGCGCGGCCGACCTGGAAACCGATTCGGGCTATGGCAACAAGGTGCTGGCAGAGTACCGCCTGCTGAAGAAAGTCTCGAAAGGCCAGAACGTCCCGGTGCGCACCCCGCGCGTCACGCCGGCGCCGGCGACCATCATGGCCGCCAAGCAGCCCGAGGCGGAAACGGCCAAGCCGGAAGCCAAGCCGATGCAGGAAACCACCACCGCGTCCACCACCGGCGCGCAGGTGCCGAACGTCGAGCCGCTGGCCGGCCTGTAAGAATCACGAGGCAGTTCCTTGGATGCCACCGCTGCGGCGGTGGCTTTTTTGTGTTTGCTCTATATATAGTTAGCGTACGGGCTGCGCAGGCAAACTTGGGTTCCCGCCTTCGCGGGAACGACGTGCTTACGTACGTGTCCGAAGTTGGGTCAGCGGTTTTCCGGCACAGCAAACCACCGTCGTTCCCGCGAAGGCGGGAACCCAAGGCCGCAGCAACCCTCGCGCCCCAACAAAAAAGCCACCGGCTCGCGCACGGTGGCTTTTTCTCGTCACGAACCGAGTGATCAACGACGCTCGTTCGCCGCCACCTCATCCGGTCGCATGCGCGACGCCAGCTTGTCCAGCACGCCATTGACGTACTTGTGCCCATCGATCCCGCCGAACGACTTGGTCAATTCGACCGCCTCGTTGATCACGACGCGATATGGAATCTCGGGATGGTTCTTCAGCTCGTAGGCGCCCAGCAGCAGCACCGCGTGCTCGATCGGCGACAGTTCGGTGATCGCGCGGTCGATCACCGGGGCGATCGCTTCGCGCAGCTCGACCGAAGTGCTGATTGCACCATTGAGCAGCGCCGAGAAGAACTCGCTGTCGGCCTTGTCGAAGCCATGGGCGCCGCGGATATTGGTCGAGACCACCCGCGCCGATTCATTATTCAGCAGCCATTGGTACAGACCCTGGAGCGCGAACTCGCGCGCTCGGTGGCGCGGCGTGCGGTTCTTGCTCGGGTTGGCGTGCGTACTCTTGTCAGTCATTGTTTTCTTGCCTTTACTGTTATTCGTCCTCTGGCACCAGCTCGTCCAGCGCCATCAGGAGGTTGGCCATTTCGACCGCGACGCGTGCGGCGTCGCCGCCCTTCTCGGCCATGCGGACTTCGGCCTGCTCGTCGGTCTCGGTGGTCAGGATCGCGTTGGCGATCGGGATGCCGTAATCGAGGCCGATGCGGGTGATGCCGGCGCCCGATTCGTTCGACACCAGCTCGAAATGGTAGGTTTCGCCGCGGATCACCGCGCCCAGGGCGATCAGCGCGTCGAA
>DDKG01000104.1 GCA_002339265.1 Massilia sp. UBA2604
GCGAATTCGGCCTCTTGCAGCTCGACGAAGGCCGACATGCCGCTGCGGGCATAGCCGTGGGCCAGATTGAACATGCCGTAGTTGAGCGCATGGAAGCCGGCCAGGGTGATGAACTGGAATTTATAGCCCATGGCGCCCAGCTCGCGCTGGAATTTGGCGATGGTGGCGTCGTCCAGGTTCTTTTTCCAGTTGAACGAAGGCGAGCAGTTATAGGCCAGCATCTTGCCCGGGAATTTGGCGTGGATCGCCTCGGCGAAACGGCGCGCGAACTCGAGGTCGGGCTTGCCCGTCTCGCACCACACCAGGTCGGCATACGGCGAATAGGCCAGGCCGCGCGAGATCGCCTGCTCGATGCCCGGCTTGACGCGGAAGAAGCCTTCCACCGTGCGCTCGCCGGTGCAGAATTCCTTGTCGTTGGCGTCGACGTCCGAAGTGAGCAGGTCGGCCGCCTCGGCGTCGGTGCGGGCGATGACCAGGGTCGACGTGCCCATCACGTCGGCCGCCAGGCGCGCGGCGTTGAGTTTTTCGACCGCCTCGCGGGTGGGCACCAGCACCTTGCCGCCCATATGACCGCACTTCTTGACCGAGGCCAGCTGGTCTTCGAAGTGGACGCCGGCGGCGCCCGCCTCGATCATCGACTTCATCAGCTCGTAGGCATTGAGCACGCCGCCGAAACCGGCTTCGGCATCGGCCACGATCGGCGCGAAGTAATCGATGTCGTCCTTGCCCTCGGACCACTGGATCTGGTCGGCGCGCTGGAAGGTATTGTTGATGCGGCGCACGACCAGCGGCACCGAGTTGGCCGGGTACAGCGACTGGTCGGGATACATCTCGCCGGCCGCGTTGGCGTCGCCCGCCACCTGCCAGCCCGACAGGTAGATCGCCTTCAGGCCGGCCTTCACCTGCTGCATGGCCTGGTTGCCGGTCAGGGCGCCGAGGGCGTTGACGTAGGGCTCGTCGTGCACCAGCTTCCACAGCTTGTCGGCGCCGCGCTTGGCCAGGGTGTGCTCGATCGGCAGCGAACCGCGCAGCCGCACGACGTCGGCGGCGGTGTAGTTGCGGACCACGCCTTTCCAGCGCGGGTTGCTGTCCCATTCCTGCTGCAGTTCGGCGATTTGCTGTTCACGGCTAGTCATGATGCTCTCCTGAAGGTGATTGACACGATTGGTTGGCTTGCGAATCCGTTGAAACCATCATAGCCCGCTTTGTGCGCAGCACAATCAGTCTTATATAAGACATAGAACTGAAATTTTTCCGATTAATTTCAATGACTTACAGGCACCATTCCGGAATGCGAAACCAAATTTCTTACGATGGGAACAAGTTCATGCCGTGCTTTGCTGCACATCCCATATGGCAGGACGATGATTTCGCATCCTGAAAAATCGCGCATTAATTACCATCAAGAAAGGCTGCTAGAACGGCCGTAAACGCACAAAGGGCGCGGCAGATGCCGCGCCCTTTCATGGCCTCGTAGCGACAGGCTTACTTGGCGAGATCGACCGATTCCTCACCGAACGCCAGCTCGCCATTGCGCACCCGCACCGGGATCGTGTCCTTCGGCCCGAAGCGGCCCGCCAGGATCGCCTTGGACAGCGGGTTCTCGATCTGCTGCTGGATCGCGCGCTTGAGCGGTCGCGCGCCATACACCGGATCGTAGCCGGCCTCGGCGATCTTCTGCAGCGAGGCTTCGTCGATGTCGAGCGTCATCTCCATCTTGGCCAGGCGCCCTTCCAGGTTGTGCAGCTGGATGCGGGCGATGGCGCCGATGTTCTTCTCGTCGAGCGCATGGAACACCACGATCTCGTCGATCCGGTTGATGAACTCGGGACGGAAGTGGCCGCGCACCTCGGCCATCACGGCCAGCTTCACCACGGCGGGTTCGTCCGTATCCATCGACTGGATGCGGTGCGAACCCAGGTTCGAGGTCATCACGATTACCGTGTTCTTGAAGTCCACCGTGCGGCCCTGGCCATCGGTCATGCGGCCGTCGTCCAGCGCCTGCAGCAGCACGTTGAACACGTCCGGATGCGCCTTCTCGATCTCGTCCAGCAGGATCACGCTGTAGGGCTTGCGGCGCACGGCCTCGGTGAGGTAACCGCCCTCCTCGTAGCCGACATAGCCCGGCGGCGCGCCGATCAGGCGGGCGACCGAATGCTTCTCCATGAATTCGCTCATGTCGATGCGGATCAGCGCATCCTCGGTGTCGAACAGGAAGGCCGCCAGCGCTTTACAGAGCTCGGTCTTGCCGACGCCGGTCGGGCCCAGGAACATGAACGAGCCATAAGGACGGTTCGGGTCCGACAGGCCGGCGCGCGAGCGGCGGATCGCATCCGACACTGCCTCGATCGCCTCGTCCTGGCCCACCACGCGCTTGTGCAGCTCGTCCTCGATGTGCAGCAGCTTGTCGCGCTCGCCCTGCATCATGCGCGCCACCGGAATGCCGGTCGCGCGCGAGACCACTTCGGCGATCTCCTCGGCGCCCACCTGGGTGCGCAGCAGCTTCGGCTTCATGTCATCGGCATCGGAACGGGCCGTGGCTTCCTCGGCCTGGCGCAGCTGCGCTTCCAGCTCGGGCAAGCGGCCATATTGCAGCTCGGACGCCTGCTGCCAGTTGCTCTGGCGGCGCGCCTCTTCCATCTGGTAGCGGATGCGTTCGATCTCTTCCTTGATGTGGGTGGTGCCCTGCACCGCCGCCTTCTCGGCCTTCAGCACTTCTTCGTAGTCGTTGTACTCGCGTTCCAGGCGCGCGATCTCCTCGCCCAGCAGCTCCAGGCGGCGCTGCGACGCTTCGTCGGTCTCGCGGCGCACCGCCTCGCGCTCGATCTTCAGCTGGATCATGCGCCGCTCGAGGCGGTCCATGACCTCCGGCTTGGAATCGATCTCGATCTTGATCTTGGCCGCCGCCTCGTCGATCAGGTCGATCGCCTTGTCGGGCAGGAAGCGGTCCGTAATATAGCGATGCGACAGCTCGGCCGCGGCGATGATCGCCGGATCGGTGATGTCCACCTGGTGGTGCAGCTCGTACTTCTCTTGCAGGCCGCGCAGGATGGCGATGGTCGCCTCCACGCTCGGCTCGTCCACGATGATCTTCTGGAAGCGGCGCTCGAGCGCGGCGTCCTTCTCGACGTACTTGCGGTATTCGTCGAGCGTGGTGGCGCCGACGCAATGCAGCTCGCCGCGCGCCAGCGCGGGTTTCAGCATATTGCCGGCGTCCATGGCGCCTTCGGCCTTGCCGGCGCCGACCATGGTGTGGATCTCGTCGATGAAGACGATGGTTTGCCCTTCGTCCTGCGCCAGCTCTTTCAGCACGGCCTTCAGGCGCTCCTCGAACTCGCCGCGGAACTTGGCGCCGGCCAGCAGCGCCGCCATGTCGAGCGACAGCACGCGCTTGCCCTTGAGCGAATCGGGCACTTCGCCGTTGACGATGCGCTGGGCCAGGCCCTCGACGATGGCGGTCTTGCCGACGCCCGGTTCGCCGATCAGCACCGGGTTGTTCTTGCTGCGCCGCTGCAGCACCTGGATCGCGCGCCGGATCTCGTCGTCGCGGCCGATCACGGGATCGAGCTTGCCGGCGCGGGCGCGCTCGGTCAGGTCGAGCGTGTATTTCTTAAGCGCTTCGCGCTGGCCCTCGGCCTCGGGCGAATTCACGGATTCGCCGCCGCGCACGGCTGAAATAGCCGACTCCAGCGACTTGCGGGCCAGGCCGTTTTCGCGCGCCAGGCGGCCGGCGTCGGATTTGTCCTCGGTCAGCGCCAGCAGCACCATCTCGGACGAGAGGAACTGATCGCTGCGCTTCTGCGCCTCACGGTCGGACAGGTTCAGCAGCGCCATCAGGTCGCGTCCGACCTGGACATTGCCGCCTGCGCCGGTGACCTTGGGTTGACGTTCGAGCGCCGCCTTCAGCGCATTGGTCAGCCCGCCGACGTTGACGCCGGCGCGCTGCAGCAGCGAGCGCGCGCCGCCGTCGTCCTGGTTCAGCAGGGCGAGCAGGAGGTGAACTGTTTCGATGTATTGGTTATCGTTGCCGACCGCCAGGCTCTGGGCATCCGCCAGTGCTTCCTGGAGCTTGGTCGTCAATTTATCTTGCCGCATGGTCTTGCTCCCTAGAGGTTGTTCTTAGCTTGAGAGCAAGATAGGGATGAGCGCGTGGCTTTTCAAGATGGCCGGCGCCGGCCAGGAACAGCTAGCCCCGCAGGGCGCGCCAGGTCGCGAACCCGGCCGCGCACAGCAGCAGCGAACCGAGCAGGTGCAAGGCCGTATGCGCCAGCGCCCAGCCGACCTCCCCGCGCTGCAGCAGCGTCACCGACTCGCCCGAGAAACTGGAAAACGTAGTCAGGCCGCCGAGGAAGCCGGTGACGACGAACAGGCGCCACTGCGGCGCCAGGTCCGGCTGGGCGGTGAAGAAAGCGAGCGCCAGGCCGACCAGGTAGCCCCCCAGCAGGTTGGCCGCCAAGGTCCCGATCTGCACGAAACCATGCAGGCTGGCCAGCCACAGGCCCAGACCCCAGCGCAGCCAGGCGCCGAGCGCGGCGCCCAGGCCGACCGCGGCGAAGCTCAGCGAGCTTCCCATCTCGCCTTCGCGCTGTCATCGGTGACGCGGGCGTCGACCCAGCGCGCGCCATCCGGCGTCTGCTCTTTCTTCCAGAACGGGGCCTCGGTCTTGAGGTAGTCCATGATGAACTCGCAGGCCGCGAAGGCGTCGCCGCGATGGGCGGCGCTGCAGGCCACCAGCACGATCTGGTCCAGCGGGGCCAGCGGGCCGACGCGGTGGATGACCAGGGTGCCGTACAGCGGCCAGCGTTCGCAGGCGCGCTCCGCGATCGCTTCCAGCGATTTCTCGGTCATGCCCGGATAGTGTTCCAGCTCCATCTCGGAGACCTTCGCGCCGTCGTTCAGGTCGCGCACGGTGCCGACAAAACTCACCACCGCGCCGATGCGCGCATCGCCGGCGCGCAGGCGCGCCACTTCCTGGCCGAGGTCGAAATCCCCGGCCTGTACTCGTACTTCATTCATGAATGGTCCTTCGGCTGGCGCAGCAGCAGGTGTTCGATGCGGGTCTCGGTGCGTACGTCGAGCAGCGCCGGAAGCGCCAGCAGCGCGCGCAGTTCGGCCGCTTGCGCGCCCGGTTTCTGGCCCGATTTCAGGGAGCTTTGCAGCACCTCGACCTGCAGGCGCAGGCGCTCGCGCGCGAATTCGGGGCCGCTGTCGATGCCGGCCGCGATTTCCAGGCGCAGCAGGTCGTTCAGCAGGCCTGCGCGGTTGGCTTCCATCTGACGCACGTAAGCGGCGCGCTCGCCCTCGGGCGCTTCCAGGGCCGCCAGGGCGGCGTCGAAGCGCGCCTGCAGGATCGGCTCGTAGCCTCCGTCCAGCGGCAGCAAGGCGTCCCAGCGCCCGCGCCAGTCCGCAGCCTGGGTATGGGCCTCGGGATTGGCCAGCGCCGTCTCGAGCCCCTGGACCAGGCGCAGCTTGTCGCGCACGGCCCCGGCCAGCGCCGTGTCCTGCGCGCGCCGGGCGGCGTCGGCATGCTGCTGCACGCGGGCGACAGCGGCGTGATAGCGCTTGTCGATGCGCGCCTCATGGGCGCGCGGCACCGGGCCGATCGCCTGCCATTCGGCCGCAGCCTCACGCAGCAGCTTGCCGACATTGGCTGGCGTGGCGTCGGGCGCCGCGTTCTCCAGGCGTTCGCACACGGCTTCCTTGGCCGTCTCGTGGGCGCGGCGCTCGCTGTCGGCCGCGTGCGCCTGCTCCTTGCGCGCCGCGAACAGCGCGTCGCAGGCGCCGCGGAAGCGCTGCCACAGCGCCTGCTCGGCCTTGCGCTCGAGCGGCAGCGCGCGCGCATGTTCCTGCCAGCGCGCCTGCAGCTCGCGCAGCATGTCCACCGCATGGCGCTCGTGCGGATCGAGCTTGCCCACCTCTTCGATCAGCTGCTCGCGCACCGCGATCTCGACCTTGCGCTGGTCTTCGAGGGGACGCTGCAAGGTGGTCAGGGCGTCGGCGAACAGCGCGTCGAGGCGCTTCTTTTCCTTGCGGTCGACCGCACCCAGGTGGCTCCAGGCGGTGCGCAGGCGCTGCACGGTGCCGGACACGTGCTTCCAGTCGGCTTCTCCCGATTGCAGGCGCCCGATCTCGGCCTGGGCTTCTTCCACCAGGGCC
Source organism: Massilia sp. UBA2604 (assembly GCA_002339265.1). Classification (GTDB taxonomy): domain Bacteria; phylum Pseudomonadota; class Gammaproteobacteria; order Burkholderiales; family Burkholderiaceae_D; genus Telluria. The sequence continues at coordinate 6,157 of DDKG01000104.1, forward strand.
TGGCCGCGCGCCGCGTTGGCGTGGCGTTCGTCGGCCAGCTGGCGGAAATGGGCCGCGGCCGGCGCATAGGCGGCGCTGCAGGCGGCGTCGAAGCGCTCCCACAGGCTGCGCGGCGCCGAGCCGGACAGGCTGTCCAGCGCTTTCCAGCGGTCGCGCATGCTGCCCACCTTCTTGGCCAGCTCGGCCATCGCCAGGCCCTGCGCCGGCAACGACTCGACGGTCTTGATCAGTTCTTCGCGCGAGACGTTGCCGCCCCAGCGCGCCCAGTCCGACAGCCGCTTGAGTTCGGCGCGCAGATGGGCCAGGCGGTCGGCCTGCGGCGCGTTCAGGCGCACGCCCTTGTCCTTGGCTTCCTTCAGCGCCTTGTCGAGCTCGGCGGCAGTGCCGAGCGAGCCCTGCTGCAAGGCGGCTTCGAGCGCATCCATATTGTCGAGGAAGCCCTGGTCGGCGCCGCGCGGCGCCGGCCTCGCGGCCTGCCGGACACCTTCCGCCGCGGCGGCCGGCGCCGGCCTGGCCTGACGCGCTTCCTGCGGCAGGCTCGCGAGCAGCGCGTCGAAGCGCGCCTGCACGGCGCCGGCGGCGGCGTTCGACGGCAAGGCGGGCAGGCGCTGCCACTCCCTGCGCAGGGTCTCGTGTTTGAGTTCGGCCGGGGCCTGGGCCTGCCATGCGGCCAGGGCCGCCTCGCGCGCGGCCAGCGCGGCCTGGTCTTGCTCGATGGTCGCCAGGCCGGCCGTCAGGCGCGCATGCTCGGTCGCGAATTCGGCCACCAGGGCGCGCGGCAGCGAGGCGTGGCCGGGGTCGACCAGGGCCGCCTCTTGTTCCTGCTGCAGTTCGGCCAGACGCGCGGCCAGCGCGGTCGCGTCGAGCCCGCCCGTCTCCAGCGCGCGCAACACGGCCAGGCGGTCGATCATGGCGCGCTGCAGCGCCACCTGCGATTCGAGGCGGCGGCCGAGTTCGGCGCGCACCGTGTCGAAGTCGGACGCCAGTTCGGGCGCGCGGATGACCGACCATTTGCGATCGAGCTCGGCCACGTGGTTCGGGGTCAGCAGGGTATCGTTCAGCAGAGACCTGGCCTGGGCCAGCGCTTCTTCGCCGCGGCGCAGCTCGGATTCGTGGTGGCGGATCGCGTCCAGCCTGCCCTGCACCAGCTTGGCGACGCGGCGGTCGGTGTTGCGCATGGCCGTGTGCACGCGCTCGAGATGCTCGCGCCCGTGGACCAGTTCGGCCGCGGCGAGGCGCAGTTCGGAAAATTCTGATTGGAGGATGAAATCGACGGCGGCCGCCTCGTCGGCGCCCAGCGCCTTGAGCCGTTCGGCCTGGCGCGCGCGGGCATCGGCGAGCGCGGCGCGCGCATCGTGCGCCTCAGGTGCTGGAGCGGCCCCCGCACTGCCCGACTTGCCCCCGCCGGACTTGGCGCCGGCCGCCGCGGACGGCTTCGCCGCGGCAGGCCTGGCCTCCGGCTTGTCGCCGGACTTGGCCGATTTCGTGCCCTGCCGCTTGAATAGGAATTCGAACATGATGAAATCGCACTTCCAAAACTCCCATCATAGCAAAGAACCTCGGTATCGATCGGCGTGCCAGGCGCGGCCATTCTCCTTAGTTTACGAGTGGCAAGGCGCGATTTTGCCTTGAAGAAATCTCAGATGGCGGCAGCCCGCGCATCACACCCATGTCGGCGTTGCGGCTTTCGCTCTGGTGGGCGTCGTGCGCCAGCATCTGGTTGGCGATCGCGAACCAGGCCTCGCCCGGGATCATGGTGCGCGCCAGCGGCAACAGTTCGCGCTCTTCGCGCTCGAGGCGTTCGAGCAGCAGCTCGCAGCAGCGCTCCAGTGCCGCCAGGCAGCCGGGATCGCCTTCGACGGCGGCGGCCTGCGCCGCCTGGCGCGCTTCGAGCGCCTGCCGGCTCAACCCATCCAGCTCGGCCACCAGGCGGGCGGCATCCTCGCCGCGGCGGCGCAGCGCCGGCAGCACGAACTTGTCGAGCTTGCGCCAGTGACAGGCCTCGCAGACCTGGCGCAGGGCCTCGCAAGCCTGTTCGTACTGGCGCATGGCCGGCGGCTCCCCCCACCAGGCGCAAGGTCGCCAGCGCTCGAGCAACGCCTGCACCTCGATCCGCGCGCGTGCCTGCTCGACGGACAAGGCGACCAGCGTATAGGTTGATGTCAGCATTTTGTCTCCTCTCAATTGCTCCTCCGCCGCACGTGGGTAGCCCACGCCTGGGGCGATCGGGGATGCTTTATAGGGGTTAGCCGACGGTGGGTTTCTCATGTCGCCGGCCGACAGGAACCTCGTAGTGTAGAGAGAAGAAGGTGGGCAGGTTTGACATTCCTCAAACCGGATTTCACAATGCGAGCGAGGTCAGGCGGGGTGAATTTCCTGCACAAAAGACCCGTTCGACATGCTAGCGCTGCTATGCGCATCACCCTGCCATTGTTCAGCAGGCCAGCACCCGGCTGCGCTATAGTAAGATGCGCCGGCGCTTTCACGATCCTGCGACCTTCTTCACCCTCACTCGTCAATTCCCCATGCGGCTGCTGCACACCTCCGACTGGCACCTCGGCCAGACCCTGCACAATCACGACCGGACCTACGAACACCAGTGCTTCCTCGACTGGCTGGCCGACACCCTGGTGGAGGAGCGCATCGACGTGCTCCTGATCGCGGGCGACATCTTCGACACCGCCAATCCGTCCTCCAGCGCCCAGCGCCAGCTGTACCGCTTCCTGCAGCAGGCGCGCAACCGCGTGCCGCAGCTGCAGGTGGTGGTCATCGCCGGCAACCACGATTCGCCGGGCCGGCTGGAAGCGCCGACGCCGCTGCTGGAAGCCCATGGCACGATCGTGGTCGGCAACGTCCTGCGCCGCGGCGACGGCGAGATCGACCTCGAGCGCCTGCTGGTGCCGCTGCGCGACCGCGACGGCAACACGGCGGCCTGGTGCCTGGCCGTGCCCTTCCTGCGTCCCGGCGACCTGCCGCGCCTGCGCGCCGCCGAAGGCGACGAACAAGTCGAGGCCACGCCGAAGGATCCCTACCTGCACGGCACTGCCCTGCTCTACCGCCAGGCGCATGCGCTGGCGCGCGAACGCGCGGCCGAAGGCCAGCCCATCATCGCCATGGGCCACTGCCATATGGCGAAGAGCCAGCCGTCCGAAGACTCCGAGCGCCGCATCGTGATCGGCGGCAGCGAAGCCCTGCCGGTCAGCATGTTCGACGCCAGCATCGCCTATGCGGCCCTGGGCCACCTTCACCTGGCCCAGCGCGTCGGCGGCCAGGAGCACATCCGCTACTGCGGCAGCCCGCTGCCGCTGTCGTTCTCCGAAGTCGGCTACCAGCACCAGGTGCTGCGCATCGATCTCGAGGATGGCAAGGTCCAGGCGATCGTTCCCTTGTACGTGCCGCGTCCGGTGCAGCTGCTGCGCGTGCCGGCCCTGCCCGCCCCGCTGGAAGACGCGCTGGCGGCGCTGGAGGCATTGGAACTCGACCCCGAGCTGCCGCCGCAAGCCTGGCCTTACCTGGAGGTGCGGGTGCTGCTGGACGGCCCCGAGCCGGGCCTGCGCGCCCGCATCGAGGCGGTCCTGGCGGATAAGCCCGTGCGGCTGGCCAAGATCGAACCGACGCGCAAGCTGGTGGCCGCATCCGACGAGGCCGGAGCACTGAGCCTGGACCAGCTGGCCCAGCTGCAGCCGGACGACATCTTCCGCCGCCTGTGGCGGCAAAGGTATGGCGATGAAGCGCCGCCCGAGCAGATCGAATCGTTCGCCGAACTGTTCCACGCCGTGGAAGGAGACGCGCGATGAAGATCCTTCGCATCAGCGGCAAGAACCTGGCCTCGCTGGCGGGTGAATTCGCGGTCGACTTCGAGTCCGGTCCGCTGGCCACCACCGGCCTGTTCGCCATCAGCGGCCCGACCGGCGCGGGAAAAAGCACCCTGCTCGACGCCCTGTGCCTGGCGCTGTACGACGCCACCCCGCGCATGCTCAAGCGCGCCGGCAGCCAGTTGCCGGACGTCGGCGGCGACACCGTCTCGGCGCTCGACCCGCGCACCCTGCTGCGGCGCGGCGCGGCCGAGGCCTGGGCCGAAGTCGACTTCGTCGGCAGCGACGATGGCCGCTACCGCGCGCGCTGGAGCGTGCGCCGCTCGTACAACAAGCCGGGCGGCGCGCTGCAGCCGGCCAAGATGAGCCTGCACCGCCTGCCTGAGCTCGCGCCGATCGGCGGCACCAAGACCGAGGTGGCGCTTGAAATCGTGCAGCGCATCGGCCTGTCGTTCGAGCAGTTTACGCGCGCCGTGCTGCTGGCCCAGAACGAGTTCTCGGCGTTCCTGAAGACCGACGAGAACGAGCGCGGCGAGCTGCTCGAGACCCTGACCGGCACCACGGTCTACAGCGACATCTCGCGCCGCGCCTTCGAGCGCTACAAGCTCGAACAGCAGCGCACCCAGGTGCTGCAGGCCAGCCTGGCCAATGTGGCGCCGCTGGCACCAAGCGAACGCGCCCAGCTCGACCTCGAACGCAGCGCCGCCGACGCCGCGCGCGAGGCGCTCGACAGCCGCCACGCCCTGCTGGAACAGCAGCTGCGCTGGCACCAGGAACGCGACAAGCTCCAGCGCGGGCAGGTCCAGGCCGAGGAAGCGCTGGCCGCGGCCAACGCCGAGCGTGGCGCGGCTGCCGAACGGCGCCAGCGCCTGGCCACGCTGGAAGCGGTGCAGCTCGCGCGGCCGCTGGCGGTCGAGGTCCAGCGCCTGGAAGCCGAACGGCGCCAGGCCCATTCCTCGGTCGCGAAGCTCGAAGCCGAGCTGGCGGCGGCGCTCGAAGCGCGCCGCGCGAGCAACACCGAGGTCGACGCCGCCATCGCCCGGCTCGATGCGCTGGAAGAGCAGTTGCGCGCCGCCGGACCGCAACTGGACCAGGCCAAGGCTCTGGATGCGGCGTTGGAAACGCTGGCCCCGGCCCATGCCCAGGCCGGCAGCGCGCTGGAAGCGGCGCGCCGGCAGGCCAGGGAAGCGCGCGTCCAGCATCAAGCGAAGTCCGAGGAACTGGCGCGCGCCCGCAACCTGCGCGACGCTGCCGCGGCCTGGCTGGCGGCGCAGTCGCGCCACGAAGCCGTCGCTACCGGCTGGCAGCAGTGGGAACGCCTGCTGCGCCAGGCCGGCCAGGCCCAGGACGCCCTCGCCGCCGGCGAGACGGCGCTGGCCGCGACGCGCAGCGCGGCCGAGCAGGCCGCCGGACGCGACGCCCAGGCGGCAAGCGCATTGACCCAGGCAATCGAGCGCCTCGATGCGCTGGAAGCGCACCGGCGCATGGCGATGGCGGCGCTCGAAGCGTTCGACGCCGAGGCGATCGGCGCCGAACGCCGGCAACTCGAGGCGCGCCGCGAAGGGCTTGCGGCGGCCGAACGCACCTGGCTCGATCTCGCCGCCGCGCACGAGGCGCTGGCCGGCATCGTCCGCGACAGCGAGCGCGCCGCGAGCGCCGCGGCGAGCGCCGAGCAATCCTTGCTGGAAGCGCGCGCCGCCGCGCCCGCGCTGGAGTCGGCCATGGCCCAGGCCGAGCGCTCGCTGAGCGCCGCCGAACTGGCCTGCGCCGCCGACGTGGAGCAACTGCGCGCCAACCTGGCCGACGACGATCCCTGCCCGGTCTGCGGCGCCCTCGATCACCCCTACGCCCACCAGGATGCGACGTTGAAGGCGATGCTGGCCGGCCTGAGATCCGAAGTCGATGCCTGCCGCACCCGCGTACGCGAGAATGGCGCGCTGCAGGCAACCCACCATGCCGCGTTGAGCACTGCCCAGGAACGCCTGGCGGCGCTGGCGCAGGATCGCACGGACATCGATGCCCGCATTGCCGGCCTGGCCACGGCCTGGGATGCCGATCCGCTCGCCAAGGAAGCGCCGGGCGAAACGGATCGCACCGACTGGTTCGGCGCACAGCGCACGCTGGCGCGCGACGCGCTCGATGCGCTGGCGTTGCGTGAACAGGCCTGGCGCGCCGCCGCCGCCGCGCGCGACGCGGCTCAGCGCGACGTCGATAACGCGCAAGCGGTGCTGGCGACCTTGCGCAAGAACGCCGAGTCCGAGCGCGAGGCGGCGGCGCGCCTGCAGAACGAACTCAAGACCCTGGACACTGGCCAGGAGGCGGCGCGCAAGCAGCTGGGGACCATGCTAGCCGAACTCGATCCCCCCATGGCGGCCGCCCACGGCGACGGCTGGCAAGCCGCATGGCGGCGCGACCCTGCGGGCTGGAGCCAGGCGCGCGCCACGGAGGTCCTGCAATGGCGCGAGCAGACCGACATCCAGGCCCGCGCCTCCGCATCGCTGGCCACACTGGAAGTGGAATCCGGCGCGGCCCAGGCGCGCATCGCCGAGATCGACGAGGCCGGCGCTAGGCTGGCCGCCGATTTCGAACGCATCGATGGCGACGTCAAGCAGAAGCGCGAGGCGCGCGCTGCCCTGTGGCAGGGCCGCGCCGCAAGCGAGGTAGAACGCGAATTGACTGCCGCCGTGAGCGGCGCACGCGAACAGGTCGCGACGCGCCAGCAGGCTGCCGTTGACGCGGCGCAGGCCGAGACGCGGGCCCGCACCGCTCAGGCCCAGCTGCTTGAGCGCATCGCGGAACTGGACGGGGCGGGCGCCACGGCCAGCATCCGGCTCGCCGATTGGCTGGAAGACTACCGGCGCCAGGCCGATGGCCTGGATGACATCCACGACACCGACGAACTGGCGCGCCTGCTGCAGGTCGGCGCCGCGTGGCTGGCGCAGGAACGAACCGCCCTGAACGCCATCGAGACCCAGGTCGGCAACGCGACGGCGATCCTGAACGAACGGCGCGCCCAGGCCGCGGCGCACCTCGCCTCGAGCCCGCCGGATGGGCAACCGTTCGAAGCGGTGCAGGCCACCTTCGCCGCGCTGGCGACTGAACGCCAGGCCGCGATCGAGGCTGCCACCGCGCTGCGCCTGCGCGCGCTGCAGGACGACGAGCGGCGCCACCAGGCCGAATCCAGCTTGGCCGAGATCGAGCGCCAGCAGGCGGTCGAGCAGCGCTGGGGCAAGCTGTCGGAGCTGATCGGCTCCAGCGACGGCAAGAAGTTCCGCAACTACGCCCAGCAGTTCACGCTGGACGTACTGCTCGGCTACGCCAACGAACACCTGAAGCAGCTGGCGCGCCGCTACCGCCTGGAGCGGGTCAGCTACCAGGGCATGCCGTCACTGGCGCTGATGGTGCGCGACCAGGACATGGGCGGCGAAGTGCGTTCGGTGAACTCCCTGTCGGGCGGCGAGTCGTTCCTGGTGTCGCTGGCGCTGGCGCTGGGCCTGGCCTCGCTGTCGTCGAACCGGGTGCGGGTCGAGTCGCTGTTCATCGACGAGGGCTTCGGCAGCCTCGATAGCGAGACGCTGGGAGTGGCGATGGATGCGTTGGATGCGCTGCAGTCGATGGGCCGCAAGGTCGGCGTGATCTCGCACGTGCAGGAGATGACCGAGCGGATCGCGACCAAGGTGCTGGTGCGGCCTGCGGGTGGGGGCAGTAGCGCGGTGGTGGTGGAGTAAGTACCTTATTGTTGGCCCAAAAACGTCGTCCCCGCGAAGGCGCACTGGTGTCCGGGATAATTTCACGCCTCTGAAATATAAAGAGTCATAGCTAAAACCACGTCGTTCCCCGAAGGCGGGAACCCAAGTGTCGCCAGCCAGCGGCCTTAAAATCGACCTCCGATGGACGTTGGGGCCAAGTTGGAGGATGAACATTCTGTGACTTCACTTGGATTCCCGCCTGCGCGGGAATGACGTGCATACTTTGCGAATAAATATTCCGGACGCTAGTGCGCGAAGGCGGGGACCCAAGTTTGCTCGCTTAGCCACAACGATTTGCGTCAGTGGTCTGCGTGAGACTTGGGTCCCCGCCTCCGCGGGGACGACGGTCTTGAGGCTAACGAAGGAATACGTTCGCCGGCCTTAGTGGTTGTGACGGGGCATATCGTGCCCCACGCCGCGATACGGCAACGCCAGTTCCATGCACGCGCCCTTGTGCAGCTGGCCCACCGTGGCGCGATAGATTTCCTGCCACGGGGTCTGGCTGGCAGGGATCATCGGCGGCGCGTCGCTGCGGCGCGCTTCCAGTTCCTCGTCCGACAGCAGCACGTCGCAGCGGCCATGGTTCAGGTCCACGCGGATCACGTCGCCCGTGCGCAGCAACGCCAGGTTGCCGCCGGCCGCGCTTTCGGGCGAGGCGTTCAGGATCGACGGGCTGTCCGAGGTGCCCGACTGGCGGCCGTCGCCCAGGGTCGGCAGGTTGTTGATGCCTTCCTTGATCAGGTGATCGGGCGGCTGCATGTTGACCACCTCGGCCGAACCGGGCCAGCCCACCGGGCCGGCGCCGCGGATCACCAGCATCGTGTACTCGTCGATGCCCAGGCTCGGGTCGTTGATCCGGTGGTGGTAATCGTCCGAACCGTCGAACACGACCACCTTGCACTCGAAGCAGTTCTCGTGCCCCGGGTTCGCCAGATAGCGCGCGCGGAAGGCCGGCGAGATCACGCTGGTCTTCATGATCGCGAAGTCGAACAGATTGCCCTTCAGGACCAGGAAGCCCGCCGTTTCCTTCAGCGGCTCGGCGAACGGCTTGATCATCTCGCGGTCGTCGGTCTCGCGGTCGTAGATGTTCTCGGCCATGAGTTTTCCGGTGACGGTCAGGCGTTGCGAGCGCAGCTTGCCCGCCTGTTCCAGTTCCCACATCACGGCCGGCACGCCGCCGGCGCGGTGGAAGCGCTCGCCCAGGTATTTGCCGGCCGGCTGCATGTTCAGCAGCAGCGGCACGTCGTAGCCGTATTCCATCCAGTC
>DDKG01000303.1 GCA_002339265.1 Massilia sp. UBA2604
CAGCTGGTCGAGCGCGGCCACATCTATATCGCGCAACCGCCGCTGTACAAGGTCAAGGCCGGCCGCGACGAGCGTTACCTGAAGGATGACGTCGAAGAAGCCAGCTACATGATGACCGTGGCGCTGAACACCGCGTCGCTGATTCCGCGCGAAGGCGCCGAAGCGGTGACGGGCGAGGCGCTGGCCGAGCTGGCGCGCAAGTACAACCTGGCCAACGCCATCATGATGCGCCTGGCGCGCGTGATCGACCGCGCAGCGCTGACCGCGATCGTCAGCGGCGGCGTCGTGCTCGACCTGACCACGCTGGAAGGCGCGGAAGCGTCGGCCAAGGCGATGGAAGAAGCGATCAACGATCCGGCGGTGAAGGTCAAGGTGAAGTCGGACGAGCTGTCCGAGAAGCACGGCCTGCGCATCGAACGCATCTACCACGGCAACGTGCAGGTGACCGCAATCGACGCCGACTTCGTGGCGGGCGCCGATTACACGGTGCTGGCCGATTCGGCCGCGACCTTCCAGGGCCTGATGGGCGAAGGCGCGATCGTGCGCCGCGGTGAAGGCGAGCGCATGAAGGAGTTTGCGGTGCGCGACTTCCACGCGGCGATGGAATGGCTGCGTGAAGAGGCAGAGCGGGGCGTGAACAAGCAGCGTTACAAGGGTCTGGGCGAGATGAATCCGGAACAGCTGTGGGAGACCACGATGGATCCGACCGTGCGTCGTTTGCTCAAAGTGCAGATCGAGGATGCCATCGCGGCGGATCAGATCTTTACGACGCTGATGGGGGATGAAGTTGAGCCGCGGAGGAATTTCATTGAAACAAATGCGCTGAGGGCGGGGAATATCGACGTTTGAAACACTCGATTTCTAGTTAAGCTCATTTTCGGATACGATATTTACGGAATCTGGTGAACTCAGGATCAGCCAAGCCGCGGGGCTATTGGCTAGATCAATAATGAACACTCAGGGCAGGTAACTGCCGCTTGCGAGGTGGCATGAAAGATGTAGACGAAATTGAATTTGAGATATTTTCTTGGCTAGAGAGCTGTTCCGTAGACAATGGCAGCCTCGCTGTCGCAGAATATGATGTTCAAATTTGTACATCACTTGGCAAGAGACAGTCAAATCAAGACCGCGCTGCGTTTATCCTCATAGGAAATCAACGCTATGCACAGGCTTCACTGGCTTGTGCAGTAGTGGCTGATGGGATGGGTGGCATGCGAGAAGGTGGACTAGCTGCATCGATAGCAATTAGCGCATTTGTAGCTTATCTGAATGCAGGTTATACGCGGGGCGGGTTGAAGAGTCTTCTTCTTAATGCTATAACGCATGCTAACGACAAAGTTTTTGAAAAATTCGGTGGCTCTGGGGGAACGACACTCTCAGCAGTGCTGTACGGACAACAAGGAATTGTTGGGGTCAATGTGGGGGATAGTCGAATTTATGCAGCCGATAACGAAAAAATAACTCGACTTACGATTGACGATAACTTCGCTGAACAACTTAAACACCTGCAGCCCCCTTCCCTGCAGACCAGACCTATCTTACGTGATAACCGCTTATTGCAATTTGTTGGTATGGGGCGCTCACTACAGCCTCATATTATTGACCTGGACGCATTGAACGACGGTGTAATACTTCTTGCCACCGATGGAGCACATTTCCTTGGGGATGCAGCCTTAAATGAACTTTTTAATGCAGGCCTGCCAACATCATCATTACATACAAACACTATTGATATTTCAAGAATGTGCGGCTCGGATGACAATGCAACTGCTATTCTTGCACCTAGAAATATCGTTTTCCGGTCAGATACTGCACAATCACACCTTACACGAATTCACATCCCCGGGAATACTTTAACCATAGGGCAATTATCGCAACATAGCCCCAGTCAACTCAGAAAAAACTCTCCCATCTCCTCTGAAGAACTAGAAAAGCCAGTCGTTAAAGTTAGCAAACGGATAAAACGATCAGCAAAAAGTAAGAAAGTGATAGATTCAGAAGAGAAAAAACTGAAAAGCGATTCAATTCAGCCCTCCCTAGAATTTATAGACGCAAACGATTCGGAACGACAACAGGAACGATAAATTGACGATACCTAACCGCTACAGTCCAATTGCCGGTCCGAAGCACGGTGGATTCGGTCAAGTTATTCGCTGCTTCGACAACTTACTTAACCGTGATGTCGTTATAAAAAAAATCCTGCACCCTACGGAATTAAGGCGAATTGTTGATGAAGTAGTAGCACTTCAGCAAGCAAAATCCAAGCATGTTGTTGAAATTTTTGATGTGATTATTGAAAATAATGGCACAAATATTTCAATCGTTGAAGAGTATTTGCCTGGGCCTGACTTGACTAATATTCGAATTGAGCCAAATGATGAAGAATCATTTTTAAAGATTGCCTACCAGATCGCGAAGGCGATAGAAGACATTCATAGTAGAAATGTGGTTCATCGTGACATTAAACATAATAATATAATGTTTGATGCATCGGGATATATTAGGCTTTTCGATTTTGGCTTGGCAAAAACCGGCCCGCTTCCTGGTACTACTGCTAGCGTAACAGGAACTCCCGGCTTCATGGCACCTGAGCTTTATACTAGTCCCTCACTAGTTGACAAACCAGTTGACATTTACGCTTTCGGCGCATTGATGTTCTACTTCGCGACTGGTGGGCTGCCAAAATGCGCAAGGCCTTGGCCATCTCCACCAACGCCTCTCAATCCAGCCGATTCAATCTCCAACCTCGGAGTAACCGACAGTAGATTGGCATCAATAATTGATCAATGCTTAGATATTGATCCGAATGCTCGGCCTACAGCGAGTGAACTTCGGATGGCCTTCGAGAGGCGTCTGCTGTTCGGGAAACATAAAGCAATAGTTGTATCTTCTACTGGGAAACTATCAGTAAATACAATTAATAAGCCCGTTAGAGCAACTTACGGAAGTAATTATGTTGATCTAAATTACGATGGCTACGATTTTATCGTAACTGGAATTCAAGGCTCTGTGTTTATAAATAACAATAATGCCAAAATTGGAGATGTCTTAATTGGATCTCATGTAATTACATTAGGAGCGAGAGCACCGAGGTATTTTGTGACTTTTGATGTAAGCCATCCCGAGGTATCTATATGATCAATACTATTCACAGCTCAGGCACTGAAATATATAGCCGCTACACGATTGAACGATTCTTAGCTGCAGGCGGCATGCAGGAAGTGTATATCGCACGTGACAACATTTTGGAACGTCACATTGCACTCAAGACTCCCAAAAATACCTCAGCAGCAAAACGATTTCAGAACAGTGCGTCGCTAAGTGCAAGAATTAGCAGTCCATATGTAGCAAAAACTTTTGACTACTTTGTTGCGAACGATCGCGCTTATTTAGTGGAGGAGCTGATCTCCGGATTTAATTTGGAAGACGTTTTTATTAATGTTACCTCTATTTTCGACCCTCACCTCGCTGCTCTAGCGGCGCATCAGCTAGCTATTGCACTGCACGCGTCGCATGATGTTGGAGTCTTCCATCGAGATCTTAAGCCCAATAACATCATTGTAGATGAAGATTGTGGTTGCTTAAATTTTAAAATTACTGATTTCGGTATCGCTAAGCTAGCGGAAGAAGAATTGGATAAAGCATCAAAATCTACACAAAGTATGCAAGAGTCGTCCACCATGTTTGGCGCGCTACCTTACATGAGTCCAGAGGTAATTTACGACCCCAAAGCCGGGACACTCGCATCGGACATCTGGGCTTTTGGAGCCATAATCTATCGGATGCTTACGGGCAGCCTTCCTTTTGGAGAGGGCCTTGCCGCAATTCCAAAGATTACTTCCGGAATCCCTCCTGCGGCCCCACATGCTCAAAAAAATATGCATCAATTTTTCTCGTTACAAGAAGAATTGTGGGAAATAATTCGGGGGTGCTTCGAAATCGACCCAACAAAACGCCCGACAGCAAAAGAATTAAGCGTGCGCTTATCAAACCTATGCTATAGCTCACACCCACGGATCGTCGGAATAGTAAAGAATTATGCACAAGTTGACTACGGCGAATATGGCTTTATTAGCTCCAATCTTGAGCAAATTTTCTTTCATAAAGACAGTTTTTTTGGAAACGACATCAAAGTCGGCCAGCTAGTCTACTTTTCGGCTTATGCTGGACTACCGCGACAACGTGCACACCCAGTCTTACCTATTAAAAATCGCTTTAAAAACCCTCAGCTCTAACTAACTCCACTTATAAACTTTTGGAGACATAGTGCGACTTAGCCTAATAAACAATTTCAGGCTTAACAACCTGCAAGCCGGAACCAAACCAATCTTGAAGAAAAACAATGCTTATCAACTTTAATCCGAAAACATTACTCAAATAATCGTTGTCTCGATGCTTTAGGGGTTGTCTTACTTTCACAACCTAGCAGCATATTGCAATCAGTCTTATCCAGGAATTTGTTTCACGACGAGGAACTGGTACGACATCGCGCCTAGGAAGGCGATGCCGGCGCCGGTCAGCAAGGCCGGCACGAACGACCAGCTCTGTGCGATATAACCGGTGAAGATCGGCGCCAGGGCGCCTCCGATAAAGCCGCCAAAATTCTGGATCGCACCCAGCGAGGCAATGCGGCTGCGTGGCGCCACCGCTGTTACCAGCGACCACGAACAGGCCGACGCCGCATTGGCCAGGAAGATCACGACCGAGATGCAGGCAATCGCCGCGGTATTGCTCTCGACCAGCGCCGCAGGAATCGTGAACGCCACCATGCCCAGCATCGACAGCACCACCGCCGTCCGACGCCCCGCGACCACCGATTTCGCACGGCGGGTGATCTGGTCGGATGCCCAGCCGGCGCTCAGGGCGCCGAGGAAGCCACACAGGAAGGGAATTGTCGCCGCCACGCCGACATAGGCCACGTCCATGTGACGCTCCGTGCGCAGATACCCCGGCAACCAGGTAAGGAAGACCCAGTTCAAATAGACCGACCCGAAGAAGCCGAGCAGCATGCCCCAGGTGGCGCGTTGGCGGAATAGCGCGCGCCAGGATGCGAAACCCGTCTCCGGCGCGGCTTCGAGCGTCTGTCCTTCATCCAGATAGGCCCGCTCGGCGTCGGTCAACTCCTGACGCACCGGGTCGCGATACAGCATGACCCAGACGATGGCCGCGACGATGCCCAGCGCGCCCGTGATGAAGAAGGCCCAGTGCCAGCTAGTCGCGGCGATCAGCGGCGACAGGCACAAGGGCGCCAGCGCGAAGCCCAGCGGCGAAGCCGAGTTATAAATGCCCGTCGGCGTGCCGCGCGCGCGCAAGGGGAACCAGTTGCTCACCACCCGCGCCGCGGCCGGGAATTGCGGCGCCTCGCCGATGCCGAGGACGACGCGCGCCAGCACGAACCAGCCGAAGGTGGAGACGAGACCTCCCGCGGCCTGGGCCAGCGACCAGATCACAAGCCCCGCGCCAAGTAGCCAGCGCGGGCCGATCTTATCGACCAGGGCGCCGACCGGCAACTGGCACAGCGCATAGCTCCACGAGAAGGCCGACAGCAGCACGCCCATCTCGCCGAGCGAGAGGCCGAGGTCGGCGCGGATGAATTCATTGGCGACGGCCAGCGTGGCGCGGTCCAGGTAGTTGATGACGCCGGTGACGACCAGCAGGATCAGCGCCAGATTCTGGCGATAGCGGATGCGCGGCGTCACGGCCAGGTGAGTAGGGGTAACGTTCATTGCGGGATGGTACCAAACGACACCAGCCACCGGTTACGCCTTTTTTTCCATGGCATGTTTGCAACACAGCGACAACAAGACATAAAACTCGTGCTACCATCCGCTCCGGGCTGTGCAGGACGCCCACTCTCGCGAAAGCCAGCGCGCCTGCCCACGTCCACGACGTGACCGTTTTTCGGGAGTCTGATCCCTGTTCATTCACTGATGCCGTAGCGAGAGCGGTCGACACCATGTGAAAGGAACGGCATGCGCCTCCATCGAAACACCCCTCCAGACACCAATACCGATTTCCTGCGCCGTTACGCCCGCGGCATGCTGCGCAGCGCCCATTCGGACCAGCCAAGCAAAGCCTTGCCCATCGTACGCCGCGTGCATGCGGCGGGACAGACAGCAAGCGCGCGCGTCGCGCAGCTCTACCATGCGCGCGCTACGCTGCAGCTCAAGCACATGTTCCGCACCCTGGCTGCGGAGCTCGGCTACGCGACCTGGGATGCCTGCAAGCGCGATATCGACCGCCGTCCGCCGGAAGTGCTGGACCGCTTCCGACTCGATCTCGGAGCGTTCGGCGACCATGCGCACATCTGGTTTGCCGACCAGCCGACCGCCGCGGCTTGGCAGCGCGAGCATGGCGGGCGCTTGGTCGAGTATGGGAAGCAAGCGGTCGTGATGGCAGCCTGAGTGTGATGCGATTAAGTTAGCGTAAGAATCGTCGTTCCCGCGCAGGCGGGAACCTAATTTGCAATCGTTTCGACAAAGTTAGCAGAACTTGGGTTCCCGCCTACGCGGGAACGACGTGGTTACTCTCAATTTAACGCAATTGCAGCCGGAGTGTATCTATTACGAGGCCGGCACGCGCCGCAAGACATCGTCGTAAGGCACTAGATCGAGATAAGCCGTCACCTCGGTCGCCCGGCCGCCTTGCATGCGGAAGATCCACAGATAGCTGTTGCGATAAGGCTTGCCGTCCTTCGCCAACGCTTCGCCATCCCATTCGATGATGACGTGATCGCCATCGGCCCACAGGTTGCGGATCGTGGGCCGGATCTGGCGTTGCAGGCGGGTCGACAGCGGCGTGACCGCCCCATCGATCAATTGCTGCTTGCCGCGTAGCACGCGCGCGGTCGGGCTGCTGCCCTTGATGGTCCAGACCACATTCGGCGCCAGCATGTCGTCGAAGAAGGTCTGGCCGCCGCCAGCCCAGGCGGCGAATGCCTTGCCGACCGCTTCCTTGTTGCGTTGCGCTTCAGCTGCGCCGCTGTCGGCGCGCGCCGAAGATACGGCCCACACCAGCGCAGCCATCAGGAACCAGGCAGCAGGCCGGCGTGAGGAACCACCCGAACCGGGTCGAGAGAATTTCATATCGCACTCCTTGATGATCATGGAAAGGGAAGAACCTCGCGGCCCTTCCGCCTTCGATCAGTGTGCGACGCAACCACTGGAAAGCGGTAGCCCAATACTCCGCGAGCAATGCACGATCGTCCGGCACTGCAAGCAGCAGCCTTACGGCAGCCTGATCTTGATCACCGCATGACCGGAAGTCAGATACAGATTGCCCTTACCGTCGTGAGCAATGCCGGACATATTGGCAAAGCTCCCCGGCAAGTTGCCGGTCTGCAGGGTCGTCGAGCGGGTCGTTCCCGCTACCGTCGTGACCACACCGGCCGGCGTGATCTTGCGCACCAGATTATTGATGGCATCGGCCGCGTACAAATTACCCTGCGGATCCGCCGTCAGCGCCACCACCTGTTCGAACCGGGCAACGTTGCCGGTACCGTTTACCGCGCCGCGCACATTCGGCGCACCGGCGATCGTCACGAGGCCCGAAACGCCAATCAGCCCGTTCGGATTCCAGCGGCTGATCTCGCGCTCCAGGTCGAACAGGTACACCGTATTGCTGCTGTCGACGGTCACGCCGCGCCGTTCCTGGGTCCTGGTGCCGAACAGGTCGTCGACCGTGTTCTGGCCCTCCAGCATGAGCGTTCCATTCGACGCAATCCTGCGCGTCCCATAATTGTTGGTGACGAACAGGTTGCCGTTATTGTCCACCGCGATGGCGCCCGGAATGACTGCGCCCAGGCTACGGTCAACGACATTGTTGCCGACCGGGATCGTCGCCGGCGTGGTCACCAGCCCGGCGGCGCTGATGCTGCGGATGCGCAGATTGTCAGTCACGAACACCGTGCCGCTTCCATTGACGGCCACCGCCGATGGATTCACGAAGCGGGCATTGCTGGCGTTGCCGTCGGCGTAGCTGCTGTTGCCCACCGCGCCTGCCAGCGTCGTCACGGCGCCTTCCGGCGTGATCTTGCGAATGACATAGTTGCCGGAATCGGCGACGTACAGGTTGCCGCTGCTGTCGATCGCCAATCCTTGCGGCGCATTGAAGCGTGCGGCCGTGCCGCTGCCATCGGTCGCGCCCGCAGTCGCTGCGTCGCCGGCGAAAATCGTGATGGCGGGCGCCGGCGGAGGCGGCGGATCGGTATCGTCGTCATCGTCTTTCGGAGGATGGTCGCCGCAGGCCGTGCAAAGCAGCATCAGTGCGGCCGCGCCGCACAGTTTCAGTCGGTACGGCACATTCTTTGCAACCGGAAGTTGTTTCATGAAACGCTCCAGAAAGGTCCGTCTTCGATGCTATCACGCAGCAAACCACCTGCTCCCGTTCTCAGCCATGACGCAAGCATAAAGTGCACTCTCTCCCCTCTGAAACTGCGTCGAAGCGACACTTTCGCCGCGCAACCGCCGTGCGAAAAGACACTGAATTCTCCGTACTTTCTTTTCCACAATCGTCAATTGCCCGCTTGACATACGGCCAAGAGTTCCTTAAAGTCGAAATTATGTCTTTCATCCTGCATCTGTCGACCACCCTACCAGCCGCCGGCGCGCTATCGCTGGCTGCCCTGCTACTACGCGCGTAACTCTCCGCCGTACGTCCCGGCCCCGCCGGCCCCAACAGCAGTAGGATTCGCACCGATGTCTACCACGCCATTTTTCGCACCATCGATTTTTCCCACCGGGTTCGTCCTGGCGGCCGGCTCGCGCGCAGGCACTCGCCTGCTGCTAAAGCTACCGATCGGTTGCCGGGCCTAGCGTCTTCGTGGCCCGCCCGGCAGCCTCCGCCACCTCATAGACCCACAAGGTCGCCCAGTGACCACCCCATCAGGAGCCCCGATCATGCTGAACAACCCCGCCACCAAATACCGTCCCTTCCCTGCTGTGCCGTTGGCCGACCGCCAGTGGCCGAGCCGCACCATCACAACGCCGCCGATCTGGATGAGCACCGACCTGCGCGACGGTAACCAGGCATTGATCGAGCCGATGAGCGTGGAGAAGAAGCTGCGCTTCTTCAAGATGCTGGTCAAGATCGGCATCAAGGAGATCGAGGTCGGCTTCCCGTCGGCTTCGCAGACCGACTTCGACTTCGTGCGCATGCTGGTCGAAGACAAGCATATTCCGGACGACGTCACCATCATCGTGCTGACCCAGGCACGCGATGAGCTGATCCGCCGCACGGTGGAATCAGCGGTCGGCGCCAAGCGCGCCATTGTCCATGTCTACAACTCGGTGGCCCCGGTGTTCCGCCGCGTGGTGTTCAATATGGAGCGCGACGAGATCGTGCAGATCGCGGTCAAGGGCACGCAACTGATCAAGGAACTGGTGGCCCAGCATCCGCAGACCCAGTGGGGCCTGGAGTATTCGCCGGAATCGTTCTCGACCACCGAACTCGATTTCTCGAAGCAGATCACCGATGCGGTCAGCGCCGTGTGGCAGCCGACGCCCGAAAACAAGATGATCGTCAACCTGCCGTCGACGGTCGAAGCGGCCACGCCGAACGTCTATGCCGACCAGATCGAATGGATGTGCCGCAACCTGAACAACCGCGAATCGCTCGTCATCAGCGTCCACCCGCACAATGACCGCGGCACCGCGGTCGCCAGCGCAGAGCTGGCGGTGATGGCCGGCGCCGACCGTGTCGAGGGCTGCCTGTTCGGCAATGGCGAACGCACCGGCAACGTCGACCTGGTCACCCTGGCGATGAACCTGTACACGCAAGGCGTCAATCCCGGCCTGGACTTCTCGGACATCGACGCCGTGCGCCAGCTGGTGGAAGACTGCAACCAGCTTCCTGTTCACCCGCGCCATCCGTATGCGGGCGACCTGGTGTTCACCGCGTTCTCGGGCTCGCACCAGGACGCGATCAAGAAGGGCTTCGCCAAGCAGCAACCTGACGCGATCTGGGAAGTGCCGTATCTGCCGATCGACCCGGCCGACCTGGGCCGTAGCTACGACGCCGTCATCCGCGTCAACAGCCAGTCGGGCAAGGGCGGCATGGCCTATCTGCTGGAGCAGGAATTCGGCCTGCAGCTGCCACGTCGCCTGCAGATCGAATTCTCGCGCGCCGTCCAGCGCGTGGCCGATGAAAGCGGCCGCGAGATCAACGCGGGCGACCTGCATGCGCTGTTCGCGCGCGAATACCTGGAGCAGGACGAACCGTACCACTACATCTCGCACCGCATGGTCGAGGACAGCGAGCACGAAGTCCAGCTCGACGTGAACGTGGCGCGCCATCATGCGCCGCAAACCTTCGCCGGCACCGGCAATGGACCGATCGACGCCTTCGTCAATGCGCTGGGCCTCGAGATCCGACTGATGGACTACCACGAGCACGCGATCGGCTCGGGCGCCGATGCGCGCGCGGCCTGCTACGTCGAACTGCGCGTGGGGAATGGGCCGACCCTGTTCGGCGTGGGTATCGACAGCAATATCGTGACCGCGTCGTTCAAGTCGGTGCTGTCGGCGGTGAACCGTCACATGGCGGCGAGCGGAGAGAATCCGGCCGCACTGGCGGCCTGAGGTTCGGGGCGGGGCGCGAAGCGCCCTGCCTGCGCCGCCGATCGATCAGCGGCGGCGCTGCGGCGCACGGCGCGGGCCGGCCGGTCCGCGCGACTCGAGATGGCGGAACACGATGCGACCTTTCGTCAGGTCGTAGGGCGAGAGCTCCAGCGTGACGCGGTCGCCCATCAGGATGCGGATGTGGTTCTTCTTCATGCGGCCCGCCGTATAGGCGATCATCTTGTGGCCGTTTTCCAGCTCGACGCGGAAACGCAGTTCGGGCAGCACTTCCGACACGAGGCCGTTCATTTCGATCAGTTCTTCTTTTGCCATGCGGGTTCTCCTGAGGGTGCGGCGCCGGCAGGCGCCGGGCGTCGTTGATGCGGGGGATCGTGGGGCCCGGCATCGAGCGCCAGGAGAGGGATAAAAAAAAGCCCGCATCCTGCGGGCTTCGTTTCAAAGCATTACCGATTTATCGCCGCTCCCGCCCATGCTATCTGCGTGGTGCCGGAGCTATGGACGCCCACGCTATCTGCGTGGTGCGGCCGCTGTACAGGCTGACTGACATACCGAAAACACATCCTCCGGAAAGTCGCGCACTGCACAGGCGCGGTCACGGATCGGAGGACTTTCGACCAGGCTTGGCCTGATCGAGCAGTCGAGTATAACAGTATTTTTGTGCGGCGCACAAAATAATGTTCGACCTGTCTCAATGTGCCGTCGGCTCTTCGCCGTCGTCGCGGCCGGCAGCGAAACGTTCGGCCGTGGTCGATGCATCGTCGTCGAGCCGGGAATGGACAACCTCCTCGGGCGGATCGAGCATGTCGGCCAGCATGGCGTGCAACTCCGGCGTGTCCCATTCCTCGCCGGCGCGCTTGCGGCGGTGGATGTAGTGCTGGATCTCGCTATGCTGTTCGGCGGTCAGTGGCAGGCCGTGGAACGTGGTGCCCGGGGTCGCTTCGCGCATGCTGCCTCCTGTGCCCTGCCGATGCGGCCGGATACCTTGACTATACGCCGGCGCGCGCCGGGCGGCGCGCGCTTTACTCCGCCGCGGCCGGCCCGCTCATCCGGTCCAGCATCTGCAGCGAGGCGCGCTCGCTCATCACCAGCACCAGCTTCAGGCGCGAACGCGTCATGCCCACGAAGAGTTTACGCAGCGCGCGTTCGTCGAGTTCCTCGAAGTCGATCTCGGTAAAGATCAGCGCCGGCGCCGACTGTCCCTTGAAGCGGTACACCGACTCCGCCAGCAAGCCCCCCTCGCGAAACACCGGGTTGCCGAACAAATCGTAGGCCCCGGTGAACGAGCGCAGCGTGTGCGAATCGCTCAGGCGGTCGAGCTTCAAAATGGCCGACTTCTCGCGCCCGCGAAACGCGCAGATCGCGATGTCCTGGCGCCCGAAGCCGGCCGCCAGGCATGAGGTCACGGCGCGCCGCGTCTGCGCCAGCATCGCTTCCTCGTCCCCGTCCGGATAGATCATCTCCTCGATGTCGGCGCCCTTGAAGGGGCTGCCCGCCTCCACCGGCTGGCGCGCGGCGCCGATCTTGGTCAGCATGTCGACGATCTGGCGCGGACTGCGGTAGTTGGTGTGCGAATGCAGGGTGACCCAGCCCGGCAGCGGCACCATCGCGCGGCCATACAGGTTCTGGTCCGGGTCTTCCATCCAGATCGCGCGTCCGCCATCCTTGAGCATGCGCAGCACGATGTCGCGCCAGGCCACCGAGAAATCCTGGCCCTCGTCGACGATCACCACGTCGAACTGCCAGGTCTCGGGCAGCTCGGCGCCCGTCATCGAGTGCTCGATCTTGTCCCACACGTCGGCCGCGCCGTAGTCGGGCGTGACGTCCTGGGCGCGCAGCCAGGCGTCGGACAGCATGTGGAAGGTGGCCACCCGTCCGCCAGCCGGCACCAGGCGTTCGATATGGTCGGCCAGCGGCCGGTTGAAGCAGACGTAGAGCGGCCGAAGGCCGGCGTCGATCGCGGCCGTGTATTCGGCCAGCGCCAGCTGGGTCTTGCCGCTGCCGGCGGTGCCGATCACGTGCAGGCGGAACGGCGAGAACTCGAGGCGCCGGGCCCACGTCGCCAGGCCGCCCGACAGCCGCGTCACCATTTTTACCGCGTTGCCGATCATGGCGCTGGGGTCGGGCCGCAGGTTCAGCGTGTCGCCCAGGAAGCGCGTGACCTTATCGAAGTCGTCGGTCCGGTCGGTAACCGGCAGCGATTCGCGGATCACTCGCGCCAGCTTGGGCTTGTTGGTGGCGTCGATGATGTGATTCGGGTCGATTCCGGCCAGCTGCTGGTCGCGCACGATGTAGTCGGGGCAGTACAGCAGGTAGTCGACCGACAGCGTGCCGTGATAGCGCTTGGTCAGCCCCTCGATGGTCGTCAGGATCTGGCTGCGGATCTTGCGCGGCTTGCCCTGGTAGCTTTTCACCAGGCCTTCCGGGGTCTCGTTGAGAAAGCCCGCGACCTGCTCGATCACCAGCATGCGGCCATTCGGGGCGAGCACGATGAAGTCGACGTCGCCGTAGACCGAATAGCCCTGCTCGACATTGGTCCAGTGCACGCCGTGGTAGATGACGTAGGGCGTGTCGGCCAGGCGCTCCTCGAGGTAGGCCAGAGTTTCGATCTCGCGCGCGGCGGCGCCGGTGACGGCCATCTCGCGCCAGCCGGCAGGTTGGATATGGGCCATGGTGTCCGCAAGCGTTAGTAAGGTGGAAACTATTGTATGTCTGTTTCCATGATAGTCACACACCGTTGTCCGGGGAACGCATTATTGGCTGGGAAAATGCTCGATTCGTTGCCGAAGTGAAAAACTTATTGTCGCCTGGCGGCAAACTGGGCACACTTTCGGGCATCACGCTTTGCGCCAGGGTCTTCGTGCTTTTACCTTCCATCCTCATAACGATTCCGACTACAGCGCTGCGCCTG
This sequence comes from Massilia sp. UBA2604, assembly GCA_002339265.1. Lineage (GTDB taxonomy): Bacteria > Pseudomonadota > Gammaproteobacteria > Burkholderiales > Burkholderiaceae_D > Telluria. The sequence continues at coordinate 13,486 of DDKG01000303.1, forward strand.
TGGGCGTGGCTGCTGCTGTGCATCCTGTGCCTGGCGCAGGCGCCGGTGCACGCTGGAGAGGTGCATGCCTTCAATGGCAATAAGGTGAAAGGTTGCCAGCTCGACGGCACGGCTTACACCTGCGGCAACCTGCCCTCCACTGCGGGAGACGATTCGATGTCGATCGCCAACGGCTACAGCGTCCATATCAAATCCAATGTCAGTCCAGGCTGGAACTATGGCGTGTCGATGTCCGGCAGCGCGCGCCTGACCAGTGGCGGCTCCATCAACCTGAACGGCATCGACCCCACGAAGATCAGTATCTCCGGCGGCTCGTTCGATGCAGCTGGCGAGTTCTCCTTGACCAGGCCGATTCGCATCACCGCAAACGTGAGCGCCGGCTCCATGACGCTCGGCGGCGAGGCGGGCTTTCAGATCACGGGCAATATGGTGTCGAAAGGTGCGGTGTCGATCGCCACCGGCGCTATCGTCAACGGCTCGGTCAGCGGTACCCAGGTCACCACCGGCTCGTCGGTCAGGATCAGCGGCAGCCTGACCGGGACGGGGCCAGTGTCGATCGGTTCCAGCAGCACCATCGGCGCCGGCGTCACCGGCTCGTCCATCACTGCCGACTCCTCGGTCACCGTCACCGGCAACGTGGCGTCGGCAGGCATCGTGTCGATCGGCTCCAGCGGCATCATCAACGGTTCGGTCAGCGGCTCCCAGGTCACCACCAACTCATCGGTCAAGATCAGCGGCAGCCTGACCTCGACCGGGAAGGTGACGATCGGCTCCAGCAGCACCGTCGGCGCGGATGTCACCGGCACGTCCATCACCACCGACGCTTCGGTCACGATCACCGGAGCGGTCAAGGCCAGCGACGTCCTGACGGTGGGCTCCCATTCGACGATCCGCGGACCGATCAGTGGCACGACGTCGATCACGCTCAACTCGCCGTCGACCATCGTCGGCACGGTGACCTCGAAAGGACCGGTCACGATCGGTTCGCACGCGAACATCGATGGCGCGATCAGCGGCACCGTCGTCACCACCAATTCGCCGGTCACGCTGAAAGGCAATATCATCGCCACCAGCCGGTTTACGCTGGCGTCGGGCAGCACGGTCAATGGCGATATCACCTCGCCCGAAATCGAGATGTATGCGGCCAGCAGCACCGTCACCGGCAAGGTCACGGCGTCGAAATATCTCACCATGGGCCACGCCGTGCGCATCAACGGCGACGTCGATACCGGCCAGCTCAAGCTCGAAGCCGCGGACGCGATCATCAACGGCAATGCGGCGGTCGACTTCGCGACCCTGTACTGGCATGGGCGCGTGAGCCAGAAGATCTTCTGCAAGAAGGGCACGCGACCGGGTTATTGCGACTGCGTGGACAACCAGAGCGACTATCCGGTCAATACCGCGAACGGGCCGCGCTGCGAGGCCGCCAAGCCGCTGCCCGGCGCGCTCGATCACTTCCTGATTTCGCACGATGGCAGCGGCTCTGTCTGCGCACCGGAATCCGTGACGGTGAGCGCCTGCGCCAATGCCGATTGCAGCAGCAAGTTCACCGGCGGCGCGCAGGTCACGCTCTTCCCCGGCAACGTGAGCGCGGACACCGGCAGCACCGGCACGGTCAAGGCGACCGTCTCGCACAGCACGGTGGGTACCGAGGCGCTGCGGCTGACAGCGGGCGGCGCCACTGCCGTGAGCTGCTACAACAGCGCGACCGAAAAGGCAGACTGCAATATGGCCTTCAGCGGCGGTGTCGTCCTCGAGATCAAGGCCGAGCATTTCAAGGCGGGAGCGGGTGGCGCGGCCACGATCACGGCGAAAGAATTCAATGAGCAAAGCAAGACCTGCGTCGCCGCTTTCCAGGGCCAAGAAAAACAGATCGGCTATGCGTGCCGGTACAACTTGCCCGGCACCGGGACCCAGTCCCTGTATGTGACGCCCAAAGAGGGCAATGCATCGGCGGCCCTGGCCTGCACCTCTTCCGGCGCGGTCCAGACGCTGACGACCAAGTTCCGGTCTACCGGTGTGGCCGATGTGGCGCTGGCCTACGAAGATGCGGGCAGGCTCACGCTGCGCGCGACCCATGAAGGTGACAAGAACACGACAGCCGACGACGCCTCGGGCGAGGGCTATTTCGACGTTGCACCCTACAACTTTGGCTTTGCCAACCTGCCGTCCAAGCCAGTCCGCGCCGGCGACAAGTTCACCGTCACCGTTCAGGCGCTCAGCCGCAACGGCAATATCACGAAGAATTTCCACCATGACGGGCTGCCAGCAGGCGCCACGACGACCGACCTTTCCATCGCCTGCCTGTTCGACGCCAACGCCGAGAAGGGGACGTTCGACGCCAAGCCGGTCGAGTTCAAGACAGGCCTGGCGAGCGCCTCGCTGTCATGGACAGAGGTTGGTAGCATGCACCTTAAGGCAAGCACGTCAAAAACCTTCCTGGAAAGCGGAATAACCACCACCGGCGTGTCGGGCGGCGACGCGGCGTGCGCCAGCGTCGGACCATTCATTCCCCATCACTTCCTAGTCGAGCATCGCGTACCGTTGCGCGCGCCGAATATGTTCTATGCGGGCGAGCCGATTCCCATCAAGGTCACGGCGAAGAATAAGGATGGCGGAACGACCTTGAACTACTCGACCGGATTCCGGAGTGAAGACGTGTCGATCAGTGTCGTTGACAAGGACGAGGGCACCACGGCCAATCCGAACGACGGCGTGGTCAAGGATGAGAAAATCAGCGCCGGCGCCTTCCAGGCGGGCGTCGCCCATGCGGCGCCGGCTTACGCACGGGACCCTGCCAAGGCAGCGCCCCTCGCGCCGACCCACATCAGGCTGCGCGCCAGCAACGGCGCGGCCGATGCCGACAAGTCGGTCAGCTCGGCAGCCGATGCCGACTATGAAAAGGCGACGCCGGAAATCCGCAGCGGACGCCTGCGCATCGCTACGCTGTTCGGCCGCGCGGGCTCCACGCTCAAACTGCCCGTCACGGCGGAATACTGGAGCGGCAGCAGCTGGCTGCTCAACAACAAGGATGACTTCACCATCATCCCTGCGGCGGCCATCGCACAAACCTCGCATGCTCACGCCAACGGCAATGGCGCCAAGCCCAAGACCCAGGTGTTTTCCGATCTATCAATCAAAGGTGGCCAGGCAGAGCTGTCGGTGCAGGGCGACACCGCCGGCTGGATCGACATCGCGTTCAACCTCGGCGCCAATACCGCACAAGACCAGTCCTGCCTGAAGTCGCATCCCGCAACCACCGCTGCCAAGCTGCCCTGGCTGCAGTCTTTCAGCGGCTGCATCGATCCATCCGGGCGCGCCACCTTCGGGATTTTCGCCCCGGAAAGCAAGCGCATCATCCACGTGCGCGAGGTGTTCAATTGAAACGTGCAGAGCATCAGAATGGCTTCACGATGGTCGAACTGATCACGGTAATGGTGTTGATCGGCGTGCTGGCCGCGATCGGCATCCCGCGACTGATGGGCGAGAACAGCGTCAGCGCCGTCGTCTTCGGCGACCAGGTAGCCAGCGCATTGCGCACGGCCCAGAAGAGCGCGGTGGCCAAGCGCCGTATCGTGTGCGTGACGACGCTTGAGCGCACGCTGCAGCTGCGCATCAGCAAGGAGGCCGGCAAATCTGACTGCGACCTGCAGTTCGACGGCGCCAACGATGGCGCGTTCGACAGCCAGGACGGCAAGGTCAGCATGGACAACCCGCAGCCGACGCTGTTCTTCCATCCAGACGGCGCCATCGCCGCCACGGCAAGCGGTGCACCGCTCCCGGGCTTCGACATCACGGTCAGCGACTCCAGCGGCGTGCGGCGCACGATCCATGTCGACGGGAGGACCGGCCTTGTCAATTAATCGGTCAAATAAGCGGTCAAATAAGCGCATGGCCGGGATGACCCTGGTCGAGCTGATCATCGCGATCGTGATCGTGGGCACGGCGCTGGCCGGCCTGGTCGCGGTCTACAACCGCGCCAACATCGCCAGCGCCGATCCTTTGATCACCCAGCAGATGCTCGCGATCGCTGAAACCATGATGGAAGAGGTCATGCTCAAGCCCTACGGCAGCGGCGCAGCACAGCCCGAGCAGCGCGTCGACTATACCGAGATCGGCCACTACGACAAATATGCGACCACCACCGGCATCGTGGGCGTGGACGGCGGCGCGATCGCAGGCCTGGAGCGCTACAACGTCGCGGTCAGCGTCGCCCCGACGACACTGACGAACATCGCCGATGCCGGCAATGTCCGGCGCATCCAGGTGGTGGTAACGGAGCGCGGCGGCCAGCAACTGCAGCTCACCGGCTGGAGGACCAAGCCATGACCATGAGACGCTCCCCTGCGCGCGGCTTCACGCTGGTCGAGCTGATCGTCGTCATCGTCCTGATCGGCATCATCGGCGGAGTGCTCGTCCTGCAGCTGCTGCCGGCGGTCCGCAGCTACCTGCTGGTCGGGCAGCGCGCGGCGCTGACCAACCAGGCCGATACCGCCCTGCGCAAGATCGTCGGCGAGGTGCGCAGCGCGGTGCCCAATTCGCTGCGACTGGAGTCCTCGGAATGCATGGAGCTGGTGCCGAGCAAGGATGGCGGCCGTTATCGCCTCGGTCCCGATACCACGGACAGCGACGATGCCGGCGCATTTCTCGACGAATTCGCCCCCAGGAGCCAGTTCGACGTGCTGACGGCCGCCACCAATCCGCCCGTGCCTGGCGACGCGATCGTGATCGGCAACCAGAACACCAGTGACGTTTACAGCGGCGCCAATTACAGCGGCGCCAATGTCGGGATCGTCCAGACGGTGGGCGTCCCCACCAGCGCCGCCAACGGCGTGTCCCGCATCGCACTGGCATCCGACATCCAGGTTCCTCCAGGCTATGACGGCGGGCGTTTCGTGGTCGTGCCCAAGGACGAGAAGGTCGTCACCTACCGCTGCGTGAACGTGGACAGTGGGGCGGGCAAACTGTATCGCTACACCGCTGCGAACTTCAGCCTGACAACGAACTGCAGCGGCAACGTGCCGGCCAGCGCCGCGCTGGTCGCGGACAAGGTCTCCCAATGCGCCTTCATTTATTCCCCCAACCAGGGCGCAACCCAGGAAAGCGGCTTCGTCCAGCTGCAGCTGACCCTGAGCGACAAGGGCGAGTCGGTTCCGCTCACCATCGGCGCCCACGTGGACAACGTGCCATGAACCATACGCGCCGACAATCCGGGTTCGCCTATATCGCGGCGGTCGTGTTCCTGGTGGTGATCGCCGGGATCGCGGTCGCCCTGCTGCAGCTGACCAATACCCAGCAGACCACTGTCAACCAGGCCCTGCTCGGCGCCCGTGCCGGCCTGGCCGCGCGAGCCGGTATCGAATGGGTCTACCAGAGCCTCGGCAGCCGCTGCTCGGAGACGGGCAATACCGCGAACCTCGACGATTTCGCCAACGACACCGGCTTCAAGGTGAAAGTCACCTGCTCGTACCGCATCTATCGCGAGGGCGAAGACGACGCCAGCGGAACGCTGGTGCCGGTCGTCAAGCACATCTACCGGATCGAATCGGTCGCCTGCAACGGCGCCAGTGCCTGCCCGGACGACGGCAGCGTGACACGGCCGGACTATGTAGAACGGGCACGGGTCGCAACCGTCTGCATGACTGCCAACAATCAGCCCTGCTACTAAGATTGTTTTCCTAACCGAAATAATGATCGCAGTTTATCGGGAATGATCCTTTTTCGATAACAGCGCATCATGAACTCCTCAACCAACCCGAGGAGCATCCCATGAGTCCATCCAAAGTCGCCATCATCACCGGCGCCTCGCGTGGCATCGGCGCCGCCGTCGCAAAGCGCCTGGCCGAAGACGGCTATCGCATCGCCATCAACTACGCCAGCAATACCGCAGAAGCCGAGAAAACCGTCGCCGCCCTGCGCGCCGCCGGCCACACGGCCATCGCGATCCAGGCCGACGTCGCAATGCCCGACCAGGTACGCACCCTGTTCGACACCGCCGAGCGCGAGCTGGGCAAGGTCGACGTCCTGGTCAACAATGCCGGCATCCTCAAGACCATGCCGCTGGCCGATACCTCCGACGAACTGTTCGCGCGCACCTTCGCCATCAATGTGCAAGGCAGCTTCAATACCATGCGCGAAGCTGCCACGCGCCTCAACGAGGGCGGCAGCATCGTCAATTTCTCGACCAGCGTGGTCGGCCTCAAGCCGCCCGGCTACGCGATCTATGGCGCCACCAAGGCGGCGGTCGAAACCATGAGCCAGATCTTCGCCAAGGAGCTGCGCGGCCGCCGCATCCGCGTCAATGTGGTGGCGCCGGGTCCGGTCGCGACCGAGCTGTTCTTCGACGGGAAGACGCCCGAGCAGATCGCCCATTTTGCCCAGCTGCCGCCGCTGGAACGCCTGGGCGAGCCGGAGGATATTGCAAGCGTCGTCGCCTTCCTGGCCGGCCCCGACGCCGGCTGGGTCAACGGCCAGGTGTTGCGCGCCAACGGCGGCGTGGTCTAGCGCCATCGGCGGAGGATTGGGCAAGCCTTACGGAGCATCGTACCTGGGTAATGATGTGTAATAGGCGCACCAATCACCAACCGCCAAGAGACCGACAATGCAAGCGATCCGTGAACTCGCCGGCCTGATTGCCCGCCATGCGCCCGTCGAGGGCATGCACCGGAGCGACGTGCCCGGCATGTGGCTGATCCGCAGCGACCGCACCACCGAGCCGCTGCACGTGGTGCATGCGCCGGCGGTGTGCATCATCGCGCAAGGAGCCAAGCTGGTGTCGCTGGCCGGCAGCGACTACCACTACGACCCGGCCAAGTTCCTGGTGGTGTCGGTCGACCTGCCGGTGACCGGCTGCGTCACCCAGGCCAGCAAGGAAGAACCCTATCTGTGCCTGCGCGTCGATCTCGATCCCCAGGCGCTGGCCGCGCTCGACCTCGAGCTGCCGGCGCGTCCCGTCCCGCGCACACGCAGCGCGGCGTCGTCACGCGGGCTATTCCTGAGCGAGACCACGCCCGGCCTGGCCGACGTCGCGGCGCGCCTGGTGCGCCTGCTCGAGGCGCACCAGGACATCCCGGTGCTGGCCCCGCTGCTGCTGAAAGAGCTCCACTACCGCCTGCTCACCGGCGAACACGCCGACCTGGTGCGCCACGTCGCGCGCGGCGAAGGCCGCATGGCCCAGGTCACGCGCGCGATCTGCTGGATCAAGGACAACTTCAACCGTCCGATGAGCGTCGAGCGCCTGGCCGGCGACGTCGGCATGAGTTCGTCGACCTTGCACGAGCACTTCAAGTCGGTGACCTCGATGAGCCCCCTGCAGTACCAGAAGCAGCTGCGCCTGCAGGAAGCGCGGCGCCTGATGCTCACCGGCGCCAAGGATGCGGCGCGCGCCGGCCATGCGGTCGGCTACGAGAGCAGCTCGCAGTTTTCGCGCGAGTATGCGCGCTTCTTCGGCCTGTCGCCGGGGCGCGATTCGACGCGGCTGCGCCAGTCGCAGGGCGGCGCCAGCCTGCTGCAGGCGATGCGCTAAGCTTCCACCGACGCTACTGCCTGCGCACCGCAGACCCGCTCCAGGATACGCTGCGCACTGAGTTCCTGGATCAGCAGCGCGCCGCCATTCGCCTTGATCAGGCCGGACGCCAGCGCGGCGTCGTCGCCCGCCAGCCCGATCCGGGTCGACGCCGCCGGATCGAAGCGCTGCACCGAATGCACATCATCCACCAGCAGGCCGACCGTGGTGGCGCCGTGGCGCACGAGGATCACCTGCCCGTCCGTGCGCGGCGCATGCGGGCGGGACGAAACCAGGCGCGCCAGGTCGAACACCCAGACAAAGCCGCGCCGGCCGGCATCGGTATCGACGTCGAGCATGCCGATGCGGATGCCATCCGCTGGCGGCGTACGCTTGACCCGTGCGAAGGGCAGCGCCTCGATCACGGCGCCGGCGTCCAGCGCCATCAGGGCGCCAGCCACCTGGAACAGCGCATAGTCGCGTCCATGCTCGTGCTCCTGCCGGACGCGTTCGGCGCCGGCCAGCGCCGCCAGCTCGGCTTCCTCGCGTACCGGACCGAAGGATTGCAGCAGCACCGACAGCACCGGCTCCTCGCGGCTGGCGCCCGCGCGGAACTCTCGGTATCCGCTGGCGCGCGCGCAGGCCGCCACGCAGTAGTGGCCGGCATATTCCACGATGCGGCGCGCGGCGCCATGCCGCGCCGCCGCGTCCAGCAGTGACCGATCGAGCGCTAGCCGCGTCCCCGCCGGCGTGTCGGGATCGGTGGCGCACAGCACCCGGCCATCGGGGCTGACCAGGAAGGCCTGCATGTCGGCGCGGCCGGCGACGCCGCTGTCCAGCATATTGCGCAGCTCCACCCCGCTGTCGAACACGATGCCGATGCCGCCCACCACCGCCGACTCGCGCTCCGGATGGCGGATCGCGGCGTGATAGACGAAGGTCGGCCGGCCGTCATACAGCGGCGATGGGCCGAACGGCTCGGCGTAGTGGTCCATCTCGCTGCGCAGGCCGCACACGGCGCCCAGGGTATCGCTCGCGATGCGGCTGCCGACTACCTCCTGCGAACCGGTGGCCGCCACGATGCGGCCAGTGCGGTCGTACACGAACAGGCGGCTGTAGACCGTGTACAGGCTGTTGATGTGACGGAGCAGCGCGCCGATCGTCTCGGCCTGTCGCGGGTCGTCGCCGTCGGCCAGCGCCTGGCGCAGCTGGCCGGCCAGGGCCCACCAGCGGCAATCGTTGGCGCGCTCGTACAGGCTGCGGTCGAGCATGTCGACCAGCAGCTGGGCGGTGGCGCCGGCCTCCTGCAGGCTCGAGGCCAGCACGGTCTGGTACAGGCCCTGGATCGACTGCGAGAACGCCGCGTCGCTGCGCTCGCCCGTTTCGGTGATCTGGTCGAGCACGGGATTCAGGCGGCCGTTGCCATTGTCCGTGCCGCTGCTGGTGACCTTGCCGTTCCAGACGATGCGCTTGATCGCCTGGGTGGCGCCGAGCACCGACGACATCAGGGCATGCAGCGCCGGGCTGAAGGTGTGGGCATGCGACAGCAATCCCTGCAGCATGCGCGGCGCCAGTTGCGCCGCCGCGTCCGGGTGCGCGCCGCGGAAAGCCAGCTCGAGCGGCACCATCACCTGCGTCTTCCAGCCGGGCGGGCCGGGATAGCCCTGGTAGCCTTGCGAGACGCTGGTGGCGACCAGGTATTCGCGGCCGGCGAACAGGCGCGGAGCGATTCCGCCATCGGGGTTCACCGGCACCCGCACGCCGGGCGCGATCCAGAGCGGATCGAGACTGCTCACCACCCGGTCGCCGGCGTCGAGCAGCAGCATATTGGCGCGCAGGTCGGCGCCGCCATAGGCCGCGAAGATCGCGGCCAGCTCGTGCTCGAAGCGGAAGCTCAGGCACAGCACGCCGAGGATGGCGCCGCTGCCGGGGTCGCGCATGGCCTGCGAGTACAGCAGCGCATTCGGTGCACCGGGACGCAGGTCGCTGGCGCGGAAGGTCTCCACATAGCCCGGCGCCGCCAGCGTGGCCGCCACCAGCGGGTCGCAACTGGCCGCCAGCGTGTCGGCGGCATCGGCCCGCAACAGCACCGCGCCGTCCCGCGCCAGCAGCACGATGTCGTCGTACACGGTGTACTTGTCGCGATAAGCCACCAGGCGCCGGCGCGCCGCCTCGCGGTCCGGCGCCTCCCCGGCGGCCAGGCGCGCCAGGAAGCGGCACAGGTCGAGGTCGGCCGCCAGGAAGCCCACGTCGGCGGTGCGTTCGAACAGGTTACGCACCAGCAGGTCGAGCGCGTACTGGGCGCGCGTGGCGGCCTCGCGCATCACCTGGCGCACTTTTTCGGACACCATATTGGCGACCAGGTCGCGTTCCAGCTGCACCAGGCCGGTGCGTGTGGCCAGCACGGCCGGCAGCAGCAGGCGTGCTTCGAGCGGGCAATTCATCTTCGCGGACGCCTCGATCAGGCGCCATGTCTGGTGCAGCTCGTGCAGCGCCGCCTGGCGCTTCACGACATCCTGCATGTATGGCAGGAAGTTCTCCACCAGATCGGTATCGGGTTCTTGGTTCATGGGAGGAAGGGGTAGAATCTACTTCCCGTCAAGCAAGACGCATGCCACTCGGTTTCGACTGCACCGCCGCACGGCCGCCATCTCCTATAATCGCGCCATGACCATTCCTTCCCGGCTCCGCGCATGAGCTACCGCCTGGCGATCTTCGACTTCGACGGCACGCTGGCCGATTCCTGGCCCTTTTTTTTGAGCGTGTTCAACGATATCGCCGACCAGCACGGCTTCCGGCGGATCGACGCCGGACAGGCCGAGCGGCTGCGCCACTTCGGTCCGCGCGACGTCATGCGCCACGTCGGCATGCCGGCCTGGAAGCTGCCGTTCGCCTCGCGCTCCTTCATCGACCGCATGCGCGCCGTCACGGGTTCGGGCCGCATCCCGCTGTTCGACGGCATCGGAACCACCCTGCACGCGCTCGACCGGGCCGGCGTTCGGCTGGCGGTGGTGTCCTCGAATGCCGAGGAAAACGTGCGCGCCGTGCTCGGGCCCGAGCTGGCGGCGCTGATGGGGCAGTACGAATGCGGCATGTCGATCTTCGGCAAGGCCGCGCGCATCCGCAAGGTAGTGCGGCTGGCGCACACGCCGCCGGCGCAGGCGCTGTACGTGGGCGACCAGACCACCGACGCCGACGCCGCGCGCCGCGCCGGCATCGCCTTCGGCGCGGTCAGTTGGGGCTATGCGCCGATCGAGACGCTGCGCAGCGTGGCGCCGGAACGCGAATTCGGCGCGCCGGCCGACCTGCTGTCGCTGGTGCGCAAGTAACGCTGCGCTTCAGCTGCCGAAGTCGGCGTTGCGCTCGACCGCCTTGCGCACCGCCGTCACGAGGCCGGCATAGGTGCCGTCGCGGCACAGGTTGTCGGGCGGCGTGCACGGTTCCGGCGCGCGCTCCGGTTGGCGCATCTCACGGGGTGATGCAACCGGTGCGTTGCCGGGACGGGCAGTCAGGCTCTGGTCTTCAGTCATGGGCAGGCTCGCTTGGTGGGAGATGGAGGCGCTATCCCTTCACGCACACCACCTGCTTGAGGGTATGGACCACGTCGACCAGCTCGCGCTGGGCGTGCATGACGGCGTCGATGTCCTTGTAGGCCATCGGGATTTCATCGATCACGCCTTCATCCTTTCGGCATTCGACCCCGCGCGTGGCGCGCTCCTGGTCGGCCACCGTGAAGCGGCGCTTGGCTTCGGTGCGGCTCATCAAGCGTCCCGCGCCATGGCTGCAGCTGTTGAAACTTTCTGGATTGCCCTTGCCGCGCACGATGAAACTGCGCGCGCCCATCGAGCCGGGAATGATGCCCAATTCTCCTTCGCGCGCCGACACCGCGCCCTTGCGCGTGATCAGGACGTCCTTGCCGAAGTGGCGCTCGCGCTGCACATAGTTATGGTGGCAATTGACCGCTTCCACATGCGTTTCGAACGGCTTCTTGATCACGCTGCGTACCGCGCCGATCAGGTTCTGCATCATGACTTCGCGGTTGATGCGCGCGAACTTCTGGGCCCAGCCGACCGCCTCGACATAGTCGTCGTAGTGCTGGGTGCCTTCTTCGAGGTAGGCCAGGTCCTGGTCCGGCAGGTTGACCATATGGCGCCGCATGTCCTGGCGCGCCAGTTCGATGAAATGGGTGCCGATCGCATTGCCCACGCCGCGCGAGCCGGAATGCAGCATCAGCCAGACGAAATTCTCCTCGTCCAGGCAGACCTCAACGAAGTGGTTGCCGCTGCCCAGGGTGCCCAGATGCTTGTAGTGGTTCGCATGGCGCAGCTTGGGGTACTTGCGGCAAATCGCGTCGAACTCATCCTTGAGCCTGGCCCAGCCGGCATCGACGGCCGGCGGCGGGTTGTTCCAGGAACCGACGTCGCGGCCTTTGGCGTTGCGCGTCTTCGGCGACATGCCGTGCGGCACCGCCTGCTCGATGGCGCTGCGCAGCCTGCTTAAATTGTCGGGCAGGTCGTCGGCGCGCAGGGTGGTCTTGGCCGCCATCATGCCGCAGCCGATGTCGACGCCGACCGCGGCCGGGATCACCGCCCCCAGGGTCGGGATCACGCTGCCGATCGTCGATCCCTTGCCAACATGGACGTCGGGCATGACGGCGACGTGGTGGAAGACGAAAGGCAGTTGCGCCAGCTTCGACAACTGTTCCTTCGCTTCGGGCTCGACCGGCACGCCCTTGGTCCACATTTTTATGGGGCGATCCTGCTTCCCGCCGCCGAGCACTTCGTAGTCGTTCTGTTCCATGCGGCGCATGATGGCGCAAAACGACAATCCATGCTGCGCGCCTGAATTGGCCCCGCCCTGATCGCTATTGCTATACTCGGCACATCATATGAATGAACAATGAATTGCCGATGCGTCTACCCCTGATCCTCCTCGCCCCGCTGCTGCTGACCGGCTGCTTCATCGAGACGGCCACTTATTCCATCGATCCCAATACCGATCATGCGATCACGGTCAGGGTCGAGAAGGGAACCTTTTGGGACAAGGAAGGGACGCTGCGCGTGATCATGTCGCGCCTGCCGGAATGCCAGCGCCAGCTCGAGCTGGGTTCGGTGTGGCTGTCAGATTTGCAGGTCGAGTTGTTCGGCAACGGCAACAACGTGTATACCTTGCGCGCCGACGACCAGGCCTGGCAGATCGACACCACGGACTGCACCGAGCTGCAGGCGCCGGATGCCGACGCCGTCACCGGCCTGCCGCTGGGAATCTTCGAACTCGGCGACGATAACAAGCTGACCTTCGAAAAGCCGGAAACCTCGACCGAATAATCACGGCCGCAGCCAACCGCGCCCGATCGGCAGCGCCAGCAAGCGGTGATAGACCAGCTCGAGCGCCGGCAGCACCCGCGCGCAGGCGGCCTGCGCCAGCGGCGTATAGGCCAGCAGCGCAAAGCCGCCCGACACCAGCAAGGCTCCGATCATGTCTTTCGGCCAATGCACGCCGAGATAGACGCGCGACCAGGCCACGATCAGCGACAGTGGCAGCATCACCAGTCCCAGGCTGCGCGCCAGCGGCACGCGGCTGAAGGCCAGCACCAGCGCCACCGAGAAGATGCTGGTGGCATGATCGCTGGGGAAGGAACTGTCAGGCGCATGCAGCAGGAAGGTATGGCCGACCTCGGCCACGAAAGGACGCGGGCTGTACCACAGGTGGCCGATCATGGCGTTCAGGGTCAGGGCGCAGACCGCTGCCAGGAAGGCGCGCAGCGCCACCTCGCGCCGCGGTCCCGTCCCGCTGGCCCATAACAGCACCAGGGAAAAAGGCACCAGGAAAATCAGCCATTCGGCTGCAAACACAGCCCCCAGTAATTGCCAGCCAGTCAGGCCAGCGTGGGCGTTCAGGACGGAAAACAGGATCAGATTGACGTGCTCGAACATGGCGCGGGGGCTATTGATGAAAAATTGATAACCTTTTCCATAGCTTAGCCCATCCATTCTTGCGCACCTTTGGCAAAGTGCAACAGAATGTGACAAAAAATGACAGCCCAGCGAGGCAGCGCCTAACGTTTGTGCAGCAGTGAACGCAGCTGGGCGAGTTCGGGCTGTCGCCCCGCTTTCTCCAGCACGCTTTCTAAGAGCGACTGACCGTTCTCGCGCTGCATGGTCCACTGGGTGAAGTATTCGTGCACGGTGCGCCAGGGCGGATAGCCGGCCGGCATCGCGCGCCAAGTGGTGCCGGTGTGCAGGAAGTACAGCACGGCGCAGAAGACATCGTATAAATCGTGCTTGCGCGGACGCGTCTTGCGCCGGGCCGCCTCGAGCATAGCGCGTATCGCCTCGAATTGCTCGCGGGGAATATCACTGGGATAGGCTGGACGATCCATATTGACCTCCAAAACAACTTGGAGGTCCTGATCCGGAACAGGTTCCCGTTGTATTTACAAGGTAACTTATTCCCGGGATCTCAGTCGCGCGCCAGCGCCAGGAACTCGGTGCGCAGCGCCAGGTTCGGCTGCAGCTCGCCCAGCAGGGTCGAGGTGATGGTTTCTTCGCCGATGGCGCGGATGCCACGGCTTTCCATGCACATATGGCGGCACTTGACGACGACGCCGACGGCCTTCGGTTCCAGCACTTCCATCAGCGCATTGGCGATCTGCATCGTCATGCGTTCCTGCACCTGCAGGCGCTTGGAAAAGATGTCGACCAGGCGGGTCAGCTTCGACAGGCCCACGATCTTTCCGTTCGGCAGGTAGCCGACGGTGGCCTTGCCGAAGAACGGCGCCAGGTGGTGTTCGCAGTGGCTG
>DDKG01000118.1 GCA_002339265.1 Massilia sp. UBA2604
GCCGGCCACGCCCTGCTCCCAACCCTTGATGACGCGGCCCGCGCCGAGCTGGAACTCGAGCGGATCGCGGCCGGCGTCGAGCGACGAGTCGAACTTGCGTCCGCGCTGCTGCCGTGCCAGCGGCTTGTGGAACCAACCGGTGTAATTGACCACGACATTGTTGCCGATGGACGCTTCCTTGCCGGTGCCGACCACGCGGTCTACGATCTCGACCTGGGGTGCGGGCGCTTCCGCCACCGGCGCGGGAACCTGGTTCTCCGGCGACGCGACCGGCGGCGTGCTCGACTGCTGCACGTCCGGCGGCGGCTGGGTGGTCGGCTTGCTGGCGTCCTGCGCGCCTTCCTGCGCCTGGACGCTTGCGGCTGCCAACAGCAGGGCGATGAATGCGGATCGACGAATCATGTGTGCTCTTCCATCAAAAGTTCGCAACCGGACGGTTGCAACAATCTTATGATAACAAGGCCGCTTCGGCTTGCACAGTTTGGCCGACCGGGGCAGCCTGGGTCTCCAGTGCAGCTTCAGCGTTGGCAGCCTCGGCCAGGCGGCGCAGCACCTGGCCCGCCGTCACCATGCCGAAGGTGGCGGTGACCACCATGCTCGAACCGAAGCCGGCGCAGTTCAAGCCGGTGATGCTGTTCGGGTCGACGTCGCAGGCGTCGCCAGCGTCGGGATAGCGCAGCGGCTCCATCGAGAACACGGCGTCGATATGGTATTTCTGCTTCTCGCCGCGTGCGAAGCCATATTGCGCGCGCAGGATCTTGCGCACCTTCTTGAGCAGCGGCTCTTGTTCGGTGCGGGCCAGGTCGCGGATCTCGACCTTGGTCGGATCGATCTGGCCGCCCGCGCCGCCCACCACCACCAGCGGCATCCGGTTAGCGCTGCACCAGGCGATCAGGGCTGCCTTCGGCTTCACGCTGTCGATGGCGTCGACCACGTAATCGAAATTCTTATCGGCGATCATTGCCGGGATGTTCTCGACGTCGATAAAATCCTCGACCAGGGTGACCTGGCAGAACGGATTGATCTGGGCGATGCGTTGTTTCAATGCCTCGATCTTGGCCATGCCGACGGTCGACGACAGCGCCTGGATCTGGCGGTTGATGTTCGACTCTGCCACATTGTCGAGGTCGATCAGGGTCAAGTGGCCGATGGCGCTGCGCGCCAGCGCCTCGACCACCCACGAGCCGACGCCGCCGACGCCGATCACGCAAACGTGCGCCCCGCGGAAACGTTCCAGCGCACGCTCACCGTAGAGGCGGGCGATGCCGCCGAAGCGGCGCGCGAAGTCGACTTCTTCTTCCAAAGTTGCCGAAAAGAGCTGAGAGTTGATCTGGTTCATCCCGATATTGTAGCGGACGGTCCTTTCGCATCTGCACTAAAATACCTCTTAGATAATCAAATATTTTGCGTGTCGCCAACACGTTATGAGAACGCCATGAGCTCCCTCCTGCACGACGCCGCTCCCGATTTCACCCAGCCGATCGCCGTGCTCAAGCACTGCCACGGACGCATCCGCAAACAGCTCGCCACCCTGGAAAAGCTGCTGGAACACTTGCCGCAACACGGCGCCGACGAGCAGGCGCGCCAGGCGGCGGGCGCGGTGCTGCGCTATTTCGAGAAGGCGGCCCACCTGCACCATGACGACGAGGAGCAAGACCTGATCCCGATGCTGCGCGCCACCGCGCAGGGCGAGGACGCCGCCATCCTGCAGGCGCTGGCCCCGACCATCCTGCAAGACCACAAGGACATGGATGCGCTGTGGCAAGACCTGCACGAGCAGCTGACCGCGATCGCGGAAGGCACGAGCACGACGCTCTCCGACAGCGCGGTGCGCCGCTTCGTGGCCAGCTATACCGCCCATATGGAGCGCGAGGAAAGCACCATGGCGCCGATGGCGATGCGCCTGTTCTCGCCCGAGCAGATGGCGCGCCTGGGCCAGGCCATGCAGCTGCGGCGCGGCATCGCGGCGCCAGCGGCCCCGCTGTCGCCGGCCCTGGGCCAGGCCGTGGCCGACCTGCGCAAGGACTACGGCCAGGCCAGCCTGGACGAAGCCGACGTGCTGGATGATCCGATCATGCAATTCACGGCGTGGTTCGAGCAGGCCCTGAAGGCCGAAGTCAACGAACCGAATGCGATGTCGCTGTCCACCGTGGCCGCCAATGGCCGTCCCAGTTCGCGCATCGTGCTGGTCAAGCAATTCGATGCGCGCGGCTTCTCGTGGTACACGAATTACGACAGCAAGAAGGGCGCGGATTTGCGCGACAACAGCTACGCTGCATTGCTGTTCTTCTGGAGCGAACTCGAACGCCAGGTACGTATCGAAGGACGTGTGGAGCGGACTGCGCCGGACGAAAGCGACCGCTATTTCCGCAGCCGTCCCCTCAAGAGCCGGCTGTCGGCGATCGCATCGCGCCAGAGCGCACCGATCGCCAGCCGCGCGCAGCTCGAACAGAACTACGACGTCGTGGCGCAGGGGGCCGGCGAGGATCCGGCGCGTCCCGACAACTGGGGCGGCTATCGCCTGATCCCCGAACGCATCGAATTCTGGCAAGGCCGGCGTTCGCGCTTCCATGACCGTATCGTCTACGAGCGGCAGGAAGACGGCAGCTGGGCGCGCCAGCGTTTGCAACCGTAACCGGCCAGGAGCCGCGGCCGGCTACGCCTTCATAAAAGGGGTGGACCGTGTTCGATCAGATCAAGCTGTCGGCCTTGCAGGCTGGCCTGCGCGGCAAGTTGCCGCTGTCGCCAAAGTTGTCGTTGCCACTGCGCGTGGAGCTGTGGAACGGTGAACGCATCGACCTGTCATCCGACCCGCCGCGGGTCACCATCCGCATCCCCGGCCCCACCGCGCTGCGCTACCTGCGCTCCCCCTCCCTGTACAGCCTGGGCCGCGCCTACGTCGAAGGCGCGATCGAGGTGATGGGCCGCGCGGCCGACATCATTGCGGTCGGGAATGCGCTGGCGGCATCCGGCGCCGTCGACAGCGCCGGCAACAAGCGCAGCCGCCTGGGAGATGCGCTGCGCCTCAAATCCAATCACACGCGCGAATCCGACCGCGACGCGATCCGCTACCACTACGACGTCTCCAACGAGTTCTACGCCGCCTGGCTCGATCCCGGCATGGTGTATTCCTGCGCCTACTTCGAGGCGGGCGATGAAGACCTGGCCAGCGCGCAGACGAAGAAGATCGACCACATCCTGCGCAAGATCGACCTGCGCCCCGGCCAGACCCTGCTCGACATCGGCTGCGGCTGGGGAGCGCTGGTACTGCGCGCGGCCGAGAAATTCGGCGCGCGCTGCGTGGGCATCACGCTGTCCGAGAACCAGGCCGCACTGGCGCGCGAGCGGGTGGCGCAAGCCGGGCTGCAGGACCGTATCGAGATCCGGATCCAGGACTACCGCGACGTCGACGGCCATTTCGAGCGCATCACCAGCGTCGGCATGTTCGAGCATGTCGGCGTGCAGCATCTGAAGGACTATTTCGCCCGCGTGGCCGGTCTGCTGGCGCCGGGCGGCGTGGCGATGAACCACGGGATCACCACCACTAACCCCGACAATGGCGCGACGCCCTACGGCGGCGGCCAGTTCATCGACGAATACGTGTTCCCGCAGGGAGAGCTGGCGCACCTGGCGACGGTGGTGCGGGCGATGCAGGAAGGCGGGCTGGAAGTGCGTGACGTGGAAAACCTGCGCCGCCACTACGCCCACACCTGCGCGCTCTGGACCGACAATTTCGAGAGCAATGCCGCCCGCATCCGCACCCTGACCGACCCGAAGCGCTTCCGCATCTGGCACGTCTACCTGGCCGGCTGCGCCTACGCCTTCGCGCATGACAGGATCAGCCTGTACCAGATCGTGTGCGGCAAGGCAGGGAGCGACGTGGGGCAGTTGCCGTGGTCGAGGAGGTATATGTATGTTTGATGTCGATCGCTAACGCGTATTCCTTACGCGACCCAAGCACGTCGTCCCCGCGAAGGCGGGGACCCAAGTGCTGCATGCGTTACCGAAACGCTTGCAAGATTAGGTTCCCGCCAAGGCGCCCGGCGAGGGCGGGAACGACGGGCTGCTCGAAGAGTGACTATCCCTTCAACCGATCCGTAAACGTCTTGCGGAACTTGGCCACCTTCGGCGCCACGACAAACGCGCAATACCCCTGCAGCGGATGCTGGGCGAAGTAGTTCTGGTGATAATCCTCGGCCTTGTACCAGGTTTCCTGCGGCTTGACTTCGGTGACGATCGGCGCGTCCCACACCAGGCCCATCTCGCCGATCACCTTGTGCGCGATTTCGGCCTGCTCGGGCGAGGTGGTGAAGATCACCGAGCGGTACTGGGTGCCGACGTCGTTGCCCTGACGGTTCAGCGTGGTCGGGTCGTGGATGGTGAAGAAGATTTCGAGGATGTCGCGGTAGCTGATCACAGCCGGGTCGAATTCCAGGCGCACCACCTCGGCGTGGCCGGTCGTGCCGCTGCACACCGCCTCGTAGCTCGGATTGTCGACCTGGCCGCCCATATAGCCGGATTCCACGCGGGTGATGCCGCGCGCCTCGAGGTAAACCGCTTCGACGCACCAGAAGCATCCGCCGCCCAGGATGGCTACTTCGGTTGCTTTTTGCTCACTCATAGTTCACCTTGGCATTTGTATGATTAGATATCCTTTAATGTAGCGCAAAGTGCCTTGTTCTGCATTGAACTGCCGACACAGACGCCCGGCCGCGAGGCGCTGCGCGGCAAGGACTCCGCCGACGATGGCATAATGAGCGCCAACGTTCAGGAACCGCATGAATACACTTTCCGCCCGCGCCACGACGCGCGGCTTCGATACAACACATTTCCGCCACGCCCTGTCGCAATTCGCGACCGGCGTGACCGTCATTACCACGCGCCTGGCCGACGGCAGCTTCCGCGGCCTGACCGCCAGCTCCTTCAACTCGGTCTCGCTCGATCCGCCCCTGGTCTTGTGGAGCCTGGGCGCCGGCGCCAACAGCCTGCCCATTTTCAGCGGCAACTCGCATTACGTGATCAATGTGCTGTCCGCCGGCCAGGAAGAACTGGCCCTGCGCTTCTCGCGCCGCACCGAAAACCCGTTCGAGGGCATCGAGTACGAGCTGTCGCGCACCGGCCTGCCGATCCTGAAAGGCGTGTCGGCGTGGTTCGAATGCCACAACCGCAGCCGCTATCCCGAGGGCGACCACGTCATCTTCGTCGGCGAGGTCGAGGAATGCCAGGTCCATCCGCAATCGGCGCTGATCTTCCACGGCGGCAAGTTCGGCAGCACGGCCGGTCAAAAATAGAAATTCCTGTCGCAGTTTCAAAAGATACGGCTGCGGCTCGTTTCTATAATGTTCAGGCGCGCCGTCCGACGGCACCCACCCGAACTAGAACTCAGAGACAGGATTTCCGATGACCCGTACCGACTCGTCCAAAAAAGCTTCCTTCCACTGGGATGACCCGCTGCTGCTGAACAGCCAGCTGACGGACGACGAGCGCATGGTGCGCGACGCGGCCGCCGCCTATTGCCAGGACAAGCTGCAGCCGCGCATCCTCGAGGCCTTCCGCCACGAGACCATGGATGTCTCGATCTTCCGCGAAATGGGCGAGCTGGGCCTGCTGGGCCCGACTATTCCCGAGCAGTACGGCGGC
>DDKG01000231.1 GCA_002339265.1 Massilia sp. UBA2604
GACGCCAGCTCGCGGTGCACCTGCGACTCGGTGGTGCGGGCGCCGATCGCGCCCCAGCTGACCAGGTCGGCGATGTACTGCGGGCTGATCACGTCGAGGAATTCGGTGCCGGCCGGCAGGCCCATCTCGTTGATGTCGCGCAGCAGTTCGCGCGCCATGCGCAGGCCGTCGTTGATGCGGAAGCTGTTGTCCATGTACGGGTCGTTGATCAGGCCCTTCCAGCCAACCGTGGTGCGCGGCTTCTCGAAATAGACCCGCATCACGATCTCGAGTTCGCCGGCGAAGCGCTGGCGCTCCTTGACCAGCCGGCGCGCGTACTCGAGCGCGGCCTTCGGATCGTGGATCGAGCACGGTCCGATCACCACCATCAGGCGGTCTTCCTGGCCGTGCAGGATGCGGTGCAGGTCGACGCGCGCGCCGGCGGCGGTCTGCTCGGCCTGCGGGGTCACCGGGAACTCGCGGATCAGGTGCGAGGGCGGCGTCAGTTCCTTCATTTCACGGATGCGTAAATCGTCGGTGCGGGGCATGCTGGGACTCCCTTTGCTGTGCTGTGCTGGTCTTGTTCTGGAAATAAAAAAACCGCCATCGCTGGCGGTTTGTCTGGATGCTGCCGGGACGTTTTACTGCGCGTACCCGCCGCTATTCCACCGCCAGGGGCTGGAATGGCTAAAGTAAAAAAAGCGGGTAAAGAAAGCGTGGCGCATGATGTCGTCCGGGTTTGGTCGAATTGACTATAACAACAAGGCATGAAAGTTGGCAAGCTCTTTGTCGCACGTTCCACGCTTGTACAGACAACAATCGGTTGCAGCAAACTGACATCCGCACCCGGGCCCGGGCGTCGATACCCCCTTATGTTGCGCGCATCTTGCGCTACCTCAGTCCTGCGATGTCTGTCAGTGCAACAGTCGATTCAAGCCCGGACGCCGCGCGTGTTGATTGTAGACACAAATTGCTGTTGAGAGGTGCGAAGGAAATTGATCTGGGATAAGGATCAAACCCTCCTCCTGCTCGGTATCCGGTTCCTTCCATCCACTGGAGTGTCGGACCATGACTGAAACCCTGCTTTCCCGTACCGTGCGCCGCCTGTTCGCGGGAGGCGGCGCCGCCGGCCTGGCGCTCGCCGGCCCCGTGCTGGTGGCCCTTCCCCTACCCGCCCTCGCGCAGGAAGCCGCACCGGTCGCCCGCGTCGAAATCACCGGCTCGAACATCCGCCGCGCCCAGGCCGAGACCGCATCCAGCGTGCTCACCGTCAATCGCAACGACATCGAGCGCTCGGGCAAGACCACGGTGGCCGAGTTGCTGCAGACGCTGGCGGTCGACAACCAGGGCTCGGTGCCGATGAGCTTTGGCAGCGGCTTCGCGGCCGGCGCCTCCGGCATCTCGCTGCGCGGCCTGGGCACGGCTTCGACCCTGGTGCTGCTCAACGGCCGCCGCATGGCGCCCTACGGCCTGGCCGACGACGGCCAGAAGGTGTTCGCCGACCTCAACGTGATTCCGACCGACGCCGTCGAACGGATCGAGATCCTCAAGGACGGCGCCTCGGCCATCTACGGCTCGGACGCGATCGCCGGCGTGGTCAACATCATCTTGCGGCGCAACTTCCAGGGCACCAGCGCGCGCGCGCTGTACGGCAGTGGCGAGGCCGGCGACGGCCAGCAGCACAACCTGGCCCTGGCCTGGGGCTTCGGCGACCTCGAGACCGACCGCTACAACGTGCTGGTCAACGTCGAGTACAAGCACACACAAGAGATCTGGTACCGCGACCGCGGGAACCGCGACTACATCGGCAAGGTCGACCTGCGGCCTTATGGCTACTCGGCGCAAGAAGGTTTTGGCGGCACCGGCGCCATCACCGGCAACAACCAGTCCGGCAACGCGATCAACGGCAATGTGCGCAATCCCGACACGCTGGAGTACTACAACCGCGGCAACCTGGCCGGGCCCGGCTTCACGCGCACCTTCCCGGGCGCCGCCTGCGGCAACTTCACCAACCACCCGCAGGGCGATCCGGGCGGCGGCTGCGTGGTCGATTCGGGCTTCCTGTACAACCAGATCCAGCCCGACAGCGAGAACCTGTCGCTGTACACCCGCGGCACGCTGAAGCTGCAGGGCAATACCGAGGCCTATGCCGAACTCAATCTGTACAACAGCCTGGCCCAGACCAGCAGCACGCCGAACCCGATCGCGGCCAGCGTCGGCTATCCCGGCGGCCCGGTCAGCAATGCCGGCGTCCAGCTCGGCGCCGAGCACCCCGACAACCCGTACTTCGGCCGCGCGGCGCGGCTGCGCTACCTGCCGTTCGACGTCGGCCCGCGCCAATCCGACATCTCCTCGAACTTCATCCGCGCCCTGTTCGGCGCGCGCGGCACCAGCGGCGCCTGGGACTGGGACACCTCGCTGCTCTACTCGCGCAGCAAGGTCGACAACGACCGCAACGGCTACCTGCAGCGCGACGCCACCTTCGCCCTGCTCGATCCGTCGCCCGAGAACGTGGCGGCGGCCCAGGCCAATCCGGGCTACCGCGCGCTGCCGGCCGGCACCTTCTGGCGCATCGCCGAGAGCGCGGGCCTGAATTCGCCGGCCGTGTACGCGGCCCTGTCGCCGACCATCTCGAACGATGCCGAGACCGAGATCGCCCAGGTCGACTTCAAGGCCACGCGCGAGATCGGCAAGCTGGCCGGCGGCGCGGTGGGCGTGGCGCTGGGCGCCGAGTTCCGCCACGAATCGGCGCGCCTGGATCCGACCGCCGGCACCGAGCGCGGCAACATCATCGGCCTGGGCTATTCGGCCTACGACGGTCAGCGCAACGTCACCGGACTGTACGGCGAGGTGCTGGCCCCGGTATGGCCCGGGGTGGAGGTCACCGGCGCCATGCGCTACGACCACTTCACCGACGTCGGTGACGCCTGGACGCCGAAGGTCGGCATCAAGTGGAATCCGCGGCGCGAGATCGCGCTGCGCGCCACCTGGGCCAAGGGCTTCCGGGCACCGAGTCCGGCCGAAAACGGCGTCGGCGGCCTGGCCGCCTTCGCCAACGCCACCGATCCGGTCCGCTGCGCGCTGGGCGTACAGACCGCCTGCAGCCCGGCGTCGATGTCGGTCATCACCTCGCCCAACCAGGACCTGAGCCCGGAGCGCTCGAAGAGCTGGAACATCGGCGCGATCTGGGATCCGCTGCCGCGCACCAGTTTCTCGCTCGACTTCTGGAACATCAAGCGCAAGAACGAGATCAACCAGCAACAGATCGACGCCGCGATCGCCGCCGGCGACGTGGCGCGCGATCCGAGCACGGCGGTGCCATTGACCCCGGGCGACCCGGGCGCCATCACGGCGGTGCTGGCCGAATACGTGAACTCGGCCGAGACCGAGGTGCGCGGCATCGACCTCGACGCGCGCCAGGGATTCGGGCTGCCGAACAACTGGGGCAACCTGACCTTCGACCTCAAGTACACCTATCTGGACAAATGGGAGCGCACCGAACAGGACGGCACCACGCGCGACTATGCCGGCACCCACGGCAACTGCGACGTCAGCAACTGCATGGGCACGCCGGACCACAAGGCCAACCTGCGCGCGACCTGGGAGCGCGCCAACTGGCGCGTGTCGGCCAACGTCAACTACCGCGGGCCGATCGACAACACCTTCTTCAAGGACGATCCGGAAGGCTGCGCCAGCCATTTCGCCAACGGTGACGATGCGCCGAGCGATTGCGAACTGGCCTCGTTCACCACGGTCGACCTGGTGTTCCGCTGGAAGCCGCAACCGCGCTGGGAAATCTACGGCTCGGTCCAGAACGTGTTCGACAAGCAGGCGCCGCTCGATCCGCTGACCTATGGCGCGGTGTCGTATAACCCGCTGGACTATTACGGTGCGATCGGGCGGTTCTTCACGTTGGGGGCGCGGTACGCGTTTTAAATCGGGCGTTTGGATTGATCCGGAATGGTTGGACGCGTGGAGTAATTCGGTCCAGTGGACCGAATTACGAGCCGCCCGACCCTACATGGATTCGCGTAGGGTGGACCGGGACGCGCAGTCGGCTTGCCGTCCACGCGTTCAACGAGCGTCAACAAGCCGAAACGTTCAACCACCAAAGTGGTAATTCAACTCCACATACCCGGTCCGTCCCGCCGGGCTGTAACTGCCCACCGCATAATTCGGCCAGCCGCCGGTGGTGTCATGCTTGATGCGATCGAAGGCATTATTGACGATGGCCGACAGTGTCAGGCGGTCATTGACGCGATACACGACGCTGGCGTTGACCAGGGTGGTCGGCGTCAGGTAATCGGTCTGCGCCGAGTTCGGGATCTTGCCGTAGCGGGTCGCGAACAGCGTCGACGACCAGGCGCCCGCGTTCCAGTTCAGGCTGGCGGCCAGCTTGTCCGGCCAATCCGAACTGGTGAGCGAATTGAGTTCGTCGCGCACCGTGTCGCCCGCAAACTGCTTCGAGCGGCGGGTCAGCGTTTTCGAGTAGTTGCCGCGCAGGGTGAAGGTCCCCAGCGACGCCGTGCGCAGCGCATAGCGGGCGCTGACGTCGATGCCGCTGCTCGATTCCTGGGCCGCGTTGATCGGATTGACGCGGATCTCGCGGATCTCGCCCGGACGCACCGGCGAGTTGGCGGCGTAGCGGGTGATGCGCGAGATCGTGTCCGCGCACAGCGTCGAGCCGATGTCCAGCGAGCCCAGGCGGCAGGCCGCTTCGTCGCGCAGCAGTTGGTCGGCCGACAGATTGGTCACCAGGTCGTCGATCTTGATATCCCAGTAATCGAGCGAGGCATCGAAGTTCGTGCTCGGCGACCAGACGATGCCGGCGCCATACGATTTACCCTGTTCCGGTTTCAGGTCGGTGCTGCCGTACTGGACGTAGTCGGCGCCCGGCGAGTAGCTAGCGAATTCGCAGTTCGCCAGCGGCTGGCCGGTGACGCCGCAGCGGTAGTGATCGGTGGTCGACGAGTAATAGCCGGTGCCGCGCGCCTTGTAGATGTAGTTCATGTCCGGCGCGCGGAAGCTCGTGGCGTAGTTGGCGCGCACCAGCAGCGCGCGCGTCGGCCGCAATTCCAGGCCGCCGGCATAGGTGAACTTGCCGCTGTCGCGCTCGGCGAATTCATAGCGGTCGTAGCGCCCGGCCAGGGTTGCGGTCAGGATCTCGTGCAGCGGGATGTTCGCCTCGAGGCCGAGCGCATAGCGGTTGCGGGTGCCGGCGGTGACGGCGGTGTTCGGCGCCAGGTTGAAATACCCTTGATTGATGCGTTCGTCGGGCGCATTGGTAAAGCCCTGGCGGCCGGCCTCGGCCACCGCCGCCAGTTGCAGCGGGCCGGCCGGCAATTGCAGCACTTCGCCGTTGGCGCTGGCCGACACGGTATGGGTCCAGGATTCGTCATCGCTTTCGGCGTAACCAGTGATCGTGCCGAACTCGTCCGGGGTCACGCGGGTCGCCAGGCGCGCCGGGTCCGGCGCGTAGATGGCGACGCCGCTCGCGTCCGTTCCCAGCCGCGGGCCGAGGAAGAAGCTGTCGATGTTCGACAGCGCGCGCGGGGTCTTGCCCTTGCTTTCGTACCACGAGGCGCTGTAGCCGGCTTCCCACTTCCAGCTGGTGCCGGGGACGATGCCGCGCGCGCCGAGCGAGGCGGCGACCGCGCCGTCTTCCCAGAAGCGGTTGTAGCGCGACAGGCCGCCCATCTCTTCCGGAGAAATGTAGCGAGTCCAGGCTTCGTAGTGACCGGTGTTCTGGTTCAGGAAATAGCTGTTGTTCAGGGAATTCGAGGTCCACGACGGACCGCGCGTGTTGTTGACGGTGTCATTCCGTCCCAGCAGGACGTCGGCGAACAGCGTCGTGTTCTCGTCGAGCTCGTAGGTGGCGCTGCCGAAGGCGTTCTTGCTCTGGTTTTGCGTCTGCACCGACCAGTAGGTGGGGCTGACCTTGTTGCTGGCGCAGTAGTTGCCGGTGCGCGAGGCGTAGTTGACGACGCTGCCGCCGAACAGGTCGCCGAGCTGCCCGCAGGTCGCGCCCGGATCGATGTAGCGGCCCACGGTGGCGTCGCGCCGCGACAGCATATTGGTCGGCGTGCCCGAACGTTCGGCCATGAAGTCGCGCTGGTAGGCGCCGATCGGATTGCGTTCCGAGAACTCGAGGGCGAACACCGTGCTCAGGCGGTCGAACTGCCTGCCGCCGGTGACCTGCACGCGCCGCTCCGATCCGCCGCCGCGGCTGGTGCCACCCAGTTTCACGTTCACGTCGACGCCCTCGGCCTTCTTCTTGAGGATGATGTTGACCACGCCGGCGATCGCGTCAGAGCCATAGATGGCCGAGGCGCCGCCCGACAGGATCTCGATGCGCTCCACGATCGACGACGGGATATTGGCCAGGTTGGTGAAGTTGACCGTGCCCTCGTAGGCGATCGGGAAGTCCGCAAGGCGCCGGCCGTTGAGCAGGACCAGCGTGTGGTTCGGCCCCAGGCCGCGCAGGCTGATGGTATTGGCCGACGGCGTGAAGGTATTGCCGAAGTCGGCGCCCTGCACGAAGCCGCTGTTCTGCACCTGGTTGTTGAGGGCATCGAACACGTTCTTGTAGCCCTGGCGCGTGATGTCGTCGCCGGTGATGACGGTGACGGCGGATGGGCCTTCGAGCGAGGTGCGCGCGATGCGCGAACCGGTGACGACGACCGACGCCGGCGCGGCGGCGGGTATGTCGGCGGAGGTCGATGCCGTCTGGGCCTGGGCGAGCAGCGGCGCGCCGATGGCGGCGGCCAGGAAATAGATATGTTTCATGATTGGCTTGTTCTTATTGGGAAACGAACTCTAACAAGCCAATTTGTCAGTACAAACGAATTATTCTGAGCAACTTTATAAGAATAATGTTTAGCGCTGTCGGTGCAAACAAAAACGCCCGGCGTACAGGCCGGGCGTTTTTATCGAAGAACGGAAAACCGGATCAGGCCGTACCGCCCACCGTCACCCCATCGATACGCAGGGTCGGCTGCCCAACGCCCACCGGCACGCTCTGGCCTTCCTTGCCGCACACGCCCACGCCCGAATCCAGGCGCATGTCGTTGCCGATCATCGAGATGCGGTTCATCACGTCCGGACCGTTGCCGATCAGGGTCGCGCCCTTCACCGGATAGGTGATCTTGCCATCCTCGATCATATAAGCCTCGCTGGCCGAGAACACGAACTTGCCGTTGGTGATGTCGACCTGGCCGCCGCCGAAGTTCACCGCGTACAGGCCATTCTTGACCGACGCCAGAATCTCCTGCGGGTCCTTGTCGCCGGCGCGCATATAGGTGTTGGTCATGCGCGGCATCGGCAGGTGGGCGAACGATTCGCGGCGCGCATTGCCGGTCACCGGCATCTTCATCAGGCGCGCATTCATCGTGTCCTGGATATAGCCCTTCAGGATGCCGTCCTCGATCAGGGTGGTGCACTGGGTCGGGTTGCCTTCGTCGTCGATGTTCAGCGAACCGCGGCGGTCCTGCAGGGTGCCGTCGTCGACCACGGTCACGCCCCTGGCCGCCACGCGCTGGCCGATCATGCCCGCATACGAGGACGAGCCCTTGCGGTTGAAGTCGCCCTCCAGGCCGTGGCCGACCGCCTCGTGCAGCAGCACGCCGGGCCAGCCCGGTCCCAGCACGATGGTCATCGGACCGGCCGGGGCCGGACGCGCCTCCAGGTTGACGCAGGCCGACTTGACCGCCTCGGTCGCGTAGCGGTCGAGCACCTCGTCGCTGAAATAGCCGTAGTCGAAACGCCCGCCGCCGCCCGAGGAACCGACTTCGCGCCGGCCGTTCTGCTCGGCGATCACGGTCACCGACACGCGCACCAGCGGGCGGATGTCGGCCGCCAGCACGCCATCGCTGCGCACCACCAGCACCACGTCGTATTCGCCGGCCAGGCCCGCCATCACCTGCACCACGCGCGGATCTTTTGCGCGCGCCATCTTTTCCACGCGCTCGAGCAGGTTTACTTTCGCGGTCGCGTCGAGCGAGGCCAGCGGATCGTTGGGCAGGTACAGCGAGCGGCCGCCGGTCGGCAGCGCGCTGCCGGCCACCTTGATGCGGCCGGCGCCGGCGCGCGCGATGGTGCGCGTGGCGCTGGCCGCGTCCAGCAAGGCCTTTTCGGAAATCTCGTCCGAATACGAAAACGCCGTCTTGTCGCCCGAAATGGCGCGCACGCCGACGCCCTGGTCGATCGAGAAGCTGCCGGTCTTGACGATGCCCTCTTCCAGGCTCCAGCCTTCGCTCTTGGTGAACTGGAAGTACAGGTCGGCGTAGTCGACCTTGTGCGTGAACATCGTTCCCAGCGCGCGCAGCAGCTTGCCCTCGTCGAGGCCGAATGGCGTCAACAGCACGTCGCGGGCGACGGCGATGGAGGAAAGGTTCGGTTCGAATGGAGTCATGGTTGCGTTCGGTCTTTCATATTGATAGGTCATTGTGCCATATCCAGTTCTTTCACACTGGACGCATGCCGGATGCGTCCATGCCATCACTTACATCTTGCGGTGGCGCAATGCCGGCAAGCTTTCGCGCACCCCGGCCAGGTAGGCCGGATCGAGTTCGCCGCTCACCACGCCCTCGCCTTCCGGCAGCACCGCCTTGACCTCGCCCCAGGGGTCGACCAGCATGCTGTGCCCATAGGTGCGGCGGCCGTTGACGTGCATCCCGCCCTGGGCCGCGGCCAGCACATAGCACTGGTTCTCGATCGCGCGGGCGCGCAGCAGCACTTCCCAGTGCGCGCGGCCGGTGGTGTGGGTGAAGGCAGCAGGCACGATGATCAGGGCGCACTCGCCCATCGCGCGGTACAGCTCGGGAAAGCGCAGGTCGTAGCACACCGACAGGCCGACCCGGCCGAACGGCGCGTCGAACACGCCCACCGTCTCGCCCGGCACGATGGTGCGCGCCTCGTCATACGATTCCGTGCCCTTGTTGAAGCCGAACAGGTGGATCTTGTCGTAGCGGCTCTGCGACTTCCCCTGCGGGTCGTACACCAGGGTCGTGTTGAGCACCTTGCCAGCCTCGCGCGAGACCATCGGCAGGGTGCCGCCGACCAGCCAGATCCCGTGTTCGCGCGCGAGCTGCGCCATGCAATCCTGGATCGGGCCGCTGCCCGGCTGCTCCGCGTGCGCGACCTTGTCCGTGTCGCTCATGCCCATGATCGGCCAGTATTCCGGCAGCGCTACCAGGGTGGCGCCCCGGCCGGCGGCCTCGGCCACGAGACGGCGCATGGTGGCCAGGTTCTCGCCGACCTCGGGGGTGGAAACCATCTGGATCGCGGCTACGGTGCTCATGTCACTCCTTCTTCGCGTCAATGCCGGGCCTGGCTGCGGGAGCCGGCGGGTTGTCTATCTTGGTAATGACCGGCGCCTTCCACGGCCCCGTCACCTGCATTTCATAGGTCAGCGCCTTCATCACCGGCGCGCGCAGGAACAGCTGCGCCAGGTAGCCGCCCAGGCCGATCACCGGATTGACCGCCAGACCGTAGACCAGCGGCCCGGTGCCCAGGTTGAATTCCGGGATCACCACCACGCGCAGGTTCGTCGATTCGTTGGCGATGTCGGCGCTGCCGTCCATCAGCACGGTGGCCGCCACCCCATGCATTTTAAGATTGTCGGTGCGCACCACCCCGCGCTCGATCATGGCGTTGGCGCTGATGCCGTCGAACGCCAGGCCTTCCGAGAATACGTCGTGGAAATCGAGCTTGAGCAGGCGCGGCAGCGCTTGCAGGCTGAGCACGCCCAGCAGCTTGGCGGCGCCCGGGTCCTGCTTCAGGAACTGGCCCGATTCCACGTTCATCTCGATTTGGCCCGACAGGCTCGGGATGTCCATCGCATACGGCAGGCCGGCCCACGAGATGTCGCCCTTCAGGGTGCCGTTGCCGCGCCCGATCGTGTCCGGGAAGCCCAGGCGATCGAGCAGCTTGCCGGCGTCCTTGAGGTCGAGCGCGAAGTTGAGGCTGGTATTGCTCTTGCCATCCTTGGTCAGCCAGCGGCCATTGGCTTCCAGCTGGCCGTCCGGATTGGCGAGCAGGACGCGGTCGATGCGCCACTCGCGGCCCGCCAGCGCCCGCACATTGCGCGCGCGCAGCTCCAGCCGGCCGAGCCGCTTGTCGAACAGCTGGAACTGCTCGGCCACGATGTCGAGCGAGGGGATGGTGGCGCTGGCGCCCGCATTCGACTCCAGCAAGTCCTTGACCTCGGCCTCGGCCGATTCGGGAATCGTCAGCGAGGCCAGGCGCGCGGTGACCTTGCCCAGGCCGCTGCGGGTCTCGGCCCAGGTGAGATAGCCGCTGGCCTGGCGCGAATGCAGGTTCGCCTGCCAGGTGTCGCCCGTGTGGGTGGCGCCGAGCACCACGTCGGCCACTCGCCGTTCGCCGATGGTCAGTTCGCTGATGCGTCCGGCCAGCACGGTCGGCAGGATGTACTGGGTGAAGTCGGCGCCGCTGCTGGAACTGGCCGCAGGGCCCGCCATCGCGCCCGGCGCCGGCAAGGCGGGGCCGGCATCCGCATCCGCCTCGGCCCCGGCGATGGCGCGCCCAGCCGCCAGCCAGTGGTCGATATTGAGCACCTTCGAGTCGACGTGGACCATCATGCCCTCGTCCGGCAGCGGCGCCGGCACGTTGACGCCGATGCCGCCCTGGGTCACCCGCCACGGGCCCCTGCCCTGCTTCTCGCGCAGGTAGCGCGCCGCCAGGTTGGGGCCGACGCCGACGCGGATCTCGTCGCGCCCCAGGCCGGCCATGGTCGGCGCGCCTTCCAGCACGAAGCTGAGCGGCAGGCTGGAGTCAGGCACCTTGTTCAGCGGATGCGGCAATTCGACGCCCAGGCCCGACAGGCTGGAATCGATGGCGATCGTGCGCCGCCCTTCGCGCACCACGATCGAGCCGGTGTAATGGGTGCTGCCCGACAGGCGCTCGGCCAGCCGTCCCAGCGCCGGCGCCGGCGCCGTGCGGCGCATGCCCTCGGCCGACAGCACGCCGTCGAGCAATACCCGGGTGCTGCCGTCGCGCTGGGTGCCGCCGGCCACCGACACCGGCTCGCCCAGGAAGTTCGCCTTGATCCCTTCCAGGCCGAAGCCGTGGTCATGGAAATCGATCCGGCCCTGGGCCGCCTGCAAGGTCGGCAGTTCGGGGAACAGGCTTACGTCGTTGTTCTGCAATTGCAGGCTGCCCTGCACCTTGGTGTCGTGCATGTGCGAGAGCGGCATGCGCAGCTTGAGGCCGAGTTTGGCGTTGCCGCTGCCGCGCGTATCCTCGGTGAAGTGGCCGATCCAGTCCAGCACCGGCGTCACCGACACATAACGCAGGAATTCCTGCAGCGGCCCGGCACCCTGGCCGTCGATTTCCAGCATCATGTTTTCGTGGGCGCCGAGGTCGGGGATCACCGCCTTGACGTTCGACAGCGCCACGCCCAGCGTGCGCAGGGTCTTGCCGTGGATTTCCATGCGCGCCCGGTCGAACTCGATGCTGCCGTCGATCGCCTCGGCCAGCGGCCACAGCGGCGTGCCGTCCGGATGGCGGTGGCCGGGAGCGTACTCGAGGCGCGCGCCCTGCAGCCGTCCGGCCACGTTGAACTCGCCGCGTGCGCGCTCGGCGGCGTTATTGGCGTGGAACGGGAAATGGGCCAGGTCGCCGCGCAGGCGCAGGCTGGCGTCGCGCAGTTGTCCGCCCTGCAGGGCGCCGACCAGCCAGTCGTGCAGGCTGTGCGGGGTGGCCAGCGGCAGGTAGCGCCCGATCTGGTCGATAGCGAAGCCGTCCAGGGTACCGGTGAAGTCGGCAGTGCCGGGGCCGTGGCCGGGCTCGAGCGGCAGCATGTGGCGGCCAGAAATCTCGCCAGTGAACCCGCCCTGCCTGAACGTCAGGTCGTCGACCTCGACCTGCAACTGTTTGCCGGGCTCGAGCTTCCAGCCGGCCTTCAGCGCCAGCCGGTCAAACGGCATGCGCGGCTCGGCGAACCAGGCCGGCATGAACAGCGCCAGTCCCTTCGAGTCCAGCGCCACGCTGCCGCCGCGCTCGTTCGCGTCGATGTGGCCGCTCAAGTGTTCGAAGCCGGGCGTG
The DNA here is from genome assembly GCA_002339265.1 of Massilia sp. UBA2604. Classification (GTDB taxonomy): domain Bacteria; phylum Pseudomonadota; class Gammaproteobacteria; order Burkholderiales; family Burkholderiaceae_D; genus Telluria. Next base: position 12,043 of record DDKG01000231.1, read on the forward strand.
CCGGGCCGCGCCGGCAGCGCCGGCACGCCGCCCTGGGCGCCACGGGCCGGACGCGCGGCGACGGCGTTCAGGGCCAGGTCGGCGACGTTGCCGCGGATGCGCCAGCCGCT
>DDKG01000232.1 GCA_002339265.1 Massilia sp. UBA2604
AAGTACGACGGCGTGTTCGCCATGTGGTACGGCAAGGGTCCGGGTGTCGACCGCTGCGGCGACGTCTTCAAGCACGGCAATAATGCAGGTTCCTCGAAGCATGGCGGCGTGCTGGTGCTCGCCGGCGACGACCACGCTGCGAAATCCTCGTCGACCGCGCACCAGTCCGACCACATCCTGACCCACTGCGGCATCCCGGTGCTGTATCCATCGTCGGTCCAGGAATACCTCGACTTCGGCCTGCACGCCTGGGCCATGAGCCGCTACACCGGCCTGTGGGTGTCGATGAAGTGCGTGACCGACATCATCGAATCGGGCGCCGTGGTCGATCTCGACCCGGACCGCGTGCAGATCGTCACCCCGACCGACTTCCAGCTGCCGGCGGACGGCCTCAACATCCGCTGGCCGGACGCCGTGCTGGACCAGGAAGTGCGGATGAGCAACCACAAATGGTATGCCGCGCTGGCCTATGCGCGCGCCAACAAGCTCAACCGCATCATCTGGGACAGCCCGCAGCCGAAGATCGGCATCATCACCGCCGGCAAGAGCTACCTGGACACGCGCCAGGCGCTGGCCGACCTCGGTATCGACGAGCAGGCCGCGCGCGACATCGGCCTGCGCCTGTACAAGGTCGGCATGACCTGGCCGCTCGAGGCCGAAGGCGTGCACGAGTTCGCACGCGGCCTCGACGAAATCCTGGTGGTCGAAGAGAAGCGCCAGGTGATGGAATACGCGCTCAAGGAAGAGCTGTACAACCTGCCGGACGGCGAGCGTCCGCGCGTGGTCGGCAAGTTCGACGATACCGGCGAATGGAGCAACAAGAACCGCATGGGCCATGGCGACTGGCTGCTGCCGGCGACCTATGAGCTCAATCCCGCGCAGATCGCGCGCGCCATCGCCTCGCGCATCTCGCACTACTGCGCCGGCCATCCGGTGGCCGAGCGGGTCAAGGAACGCATCGCCTTCCTGGAAGCGAAGGAACTGGTGCTCAGGAACATTCCGGCGAAACCGAATCCGCAGACCGACCGTATTCCTTACTTTTGCTCGGGCTGCCCGCACAACAGCTCGACCAAGGTGCCGGAAGGCTCGCGCGCCATGGCCGGCATCGGCTGCCACTACATGGTGCTGTGGATGGACCGCGAAACGTCGACCTTCACGCACATGGGGGCGGAGGGCACGACCTGGATCGGCCAGTCGCCGTTCACCGACGAGAAGCACGTGTTCGTGAATCTGGGAGATGGGACGTACTTCCATTCCGGGATCCTGGCGATCCGCGCCGCGGTGGCGGCCAAGGTCAATATCACCTACAAGATTCTCTACAACGATGCGGTCGCGATGACGGGCGGCCAGAACGTCGACGGCCCGCTCGACCCGGGCATGATCAGCCGCCAGATCGCGGCCGAAGGCGTCAAGCCGATCATCGTCGTCACCGACGAACCCGACAAATACCCGAGCGACTACGCCTGGGCGCCGGGCACCACGGTGCGCCACCGCTCCGAGCTGATGGACGTGCAGCGCGAGCTGCGCGAGATGCCGGGCGTGTCGGCCGTGATCTACGACCAGACCTGCGCGTCCGAGAAGCGCCGCCGCCGCAAGAAAGGCGAGTTCCCCGACCCGGCCAAGCGCGTCGTGATCAACGAAGCCGTGTGCGAAGGCTGCGGCGACTGCTCGGTGCAGTCCAACTGCCTGTCGGTCGAGCCGCTGGAAACCGAACTGGGACGCAAGCGCCAGATCAACCAGTCCTCGTGCAACAAGGATTATTCGTGCGTGTCGGGCTTCTGCCCGAGCTTCGTCACCGTCGAAGGCGGCGGGCTCCGGAAGCCGAAGAAATCGGCCAGCTCCGAAGCGGCGCCACCGAGCCTGCCGATGCCGGCCATTCCGTCGGTCGAGACGCCGTATGGCATCCTGGTCGCCGGCGTCGGCGGCACCGGCGTGGTGACCGTCGGCCAGATCCTGGCCGTGGCGGCCCACGTCGAAGGCAAGGGCGCGATCGTGCTCGACCAGAGCGGCCTGGCCCAGAAGGGCGGTCCGGTGATGTCGCACGTGCGCCTGGCCGAACGCCAGGCCGATCTGCACTCGACCCGCGTCGGCACCGGCAGCGCCGACCTGGTGATCGGCTGCGACCAGATCGTCACCGCCAGCCGCGACGCCCTGAGCCGCATGGGTGAAGGACGCACCTGGGCTGCGGTCAACGCCAGCGGCGCCACCACGGCGGCCTTCGTCAAGAACCCGGACTGGCAATTCCCGGCCGAGGGTTCGCGCGGCGCCATCCAGCAGGCCTGCGGCAAGGACAACGTCGACTTCCTCGACGCCGGCAAGATCGCCACCGCCCTGCTGGGCGACGCGATCGCCACCAATATGTTCATGCTCGGCTACGCCTTCCAGAAGGGCCACGTGCCGCTGCAGGAAAGCTCGCTCATCAAGGCGATCGAACTCAATGGCGTGTCGGTCGCCTTCAACAAGGCGGCCTTCAACTGGGGCCGCAGCGCGGCGCACGACCTGGCCGCCGTGACCAGGGCCGCGGTGCCGGCCCAGGTGGTCGAGTTCAAGCGCATCCAGACCCTGGACGACATCGTCAGCCGCCGCATCGAGCTGCTCACCGCCTACCAGGACGCGATCTATGCTGCCAAGTACAAGGCCTTCGTCGACCAGGTGCGCGCGCAGGAAGAAAAGCTCGGCAAGGGCACGCGCCTGACCGAAGCCGTGGCCCGCTACTTCTACAAGCTGATGGCCTACAAGGACGAGTACGAGGTCGCGCGCCTGCACACCGATCCGGCCTTCCGCGAGAAGATCGGCGCCATGTTCGAGGGCGACACCAAGCTGAAATTCCACCTGGCGCCGCCATTGATGGCCAAGCACGACAAGGAAGGCCGCGCCATCAAGCGCGAGTACGGCCCGTGGATGATGAGCGCCTTTGGCGTGCTGGCGAAGTTCAAGGGCCTGCGCGGCACCGCCTTCGACGTGTTTGGCTACACGGCCGAGCGCAAGACCGAGCGCGCCCTGATCGCGCAATACCGCGAGACGGTGACGGCACTGCTGCCGAAGCTGACGCCGGACAATCTGGCGCAGGCGGTGGCGATCGCCAGCATCCCGGAAGACATCCGCGGCTACGGCCACGTGAAGGAGCGTCACCTGAAGGCGGCCAGGGAGAAAGAGGCGGCGCTGGTGGCGGCGTTTCATGCGCCGGATGTGACGCCGCGGGCGGCCTGATCCAGGCACGCGCGGACAACGATTGTTCCCTTGATATCGGTCGTTGTCCGCTAGCCTCAACCGTTACAGTTGGTTGTATTCGGCCAGGATATCGGCGTCTATAATCAGACGCATGAGCTCGCCATCTACCTTCCGCAAGACCCGTTCTCTGACTTTGATTTCCAGCTCGCTCGCCGCGCTGCTGGTCCTTGCCGGATGCGGCGGTGGCGGCGGTTCGCCGAGCGTCGGCGCGCCTCCTCCTCCAGTAGCGCAAGAGCCGGCGCCGACCCCGCCGGTCCAGCCTCCCCCGGTCGCCACCACGCCGACCCCGGAAGACCTGAATCCGAACCTGCTGGGCGACGCCTACGGCACCTATGCGAACAAGTGCGCCGTTCCGCGCGTGGGCCTGGATGCGAGCGGCAAGCCATACCCCGACGTTCAGGGCACCCTGCTCGACGAACTGAAATTCCTGCGCGCCTGGGCCAACCAGTACTACCTCTGGTACAACGAGATCCCGAACACTTACAAGATGGCCGACTTCACGAGCGCGCTCGACTACTTCGAGGTGCTCAAGACGCCGGCCCTGACGGCCAGTGGCCAGCCGAAGGACCGTTATCACTTCACCTATCCAACCGCCGAGTGGGAAGCGATGCAGACCCAGGGCATCGACCTGGGTTATGGCATCACCTGGAGCCGGAATGCCGACGGCCTGGCGCCGCGCACCTGGCTGATCACGGCGGTCGAGCCGGGTTCGCCCGCCGCTGCCGCCAACCTGATGCGCGGCGACATGCTGACGAAGGTCGATGGCGTCGACTTCGTGAATGCCGACGACGAAGCGTCGGTCGACCGCATCAATGCCGGCCTGTTCCCCACCGCGGTTGGCGCCGCCCACCAGCTCACGGTGCAGCGCAGCGGGCTGTCGTTTACGGTGACGCTGGCCGCGACCGAGGTCGTGCTGGCGCCGGTGAAGAACGTCAAGGTGATCGAGACCGCCAGCGGCAAGGTCGGCTACCTGACCTTCGACAACTTCAACGCCGTGTCCGAGAAACAGCTGTACGACGCCTTCGTCACGTTCCAGCGAGCGGGCGTCAACGACCTGGTGCTCGACGTGCGCTATAACGGCGGCGGCCTGCTGTACGTCGCCAGCCAGCTGGCCTATATGATCGCCGGCCCGGCGTCGACGAGCGGCAAGGTGTTCGAGCGTTCCCAGTACAACGACAAGACGCCGGCCTACCAGCCGATCATGTTCCGCTCGACCGCCTGGGGCTTCCCCTCGAACAATCCACTGCGCACCGGCACGCCGCTACCCACGCTGGGCCTGAAGCGCGTGACCGTGCTCAGCACGGAAGGCACCTGCTCGGCCAGCGAATCGGTGATCAACGGCTTGCGCGGCGCCGACATCGAGGTGATCCAGATCGGCGGCGCCACCTGCGGCAAGCCCTACGGTTTCACGCCGGTGCCCAATTGCGGCACGACCTATTTCTCGATCGAGTTCCAGGGCGTGAACCACAAGGGTTTCGGCGACTTCACCGACGGCTTCACACCCACCTGCCAGGCCAGCGACGACCTGTCGCGGCCAGTGGGCGACCAGAACGAAGGCTTGCTGGCCACGGCCCTGGCCTACCGCGCCAATGGCGCTTGCCCGGTCTCGGCCACGGCGCGTGCGCGCCAGGCGCCGATGCGGATCGTGCGGCCGGAGGTCAGGGAAATCTCGATCCACACCACGCCCGGTGCGCCGCCGCGCTGAGCGAAACGCCTGTATTGACGGGCGGGCGGCGCTGCATGCCGTCCGCCCGTCGTGTTTCCATGGTTGAACTGTTGCGCTAAGAACACGTCTATAATCGTCGGCTTCCTTCCTGTCCTTGCCGGAGCCTTTCGATGATCCGTTCTGCGTTACTGCTGGCCATGCTGTCGGCCATTCCCCTCAGCCAATTCGCCCATGCCACCCCCGACCTGACCACCGTGTCGGAGCGCTCGGGCTTCACCGCCACCGGCCGCTACGACGAGACGATCGCGCTGTGCGCCGCATTCCAGCAGGCGTATCCGAAGCAGGTGCAGTGCATCGATTTCGGCGTCACGCCGGAAGGCCGTCCAATGAAGGCGCTGGTGGTGAACGGCAAGGGCGTGTTCACGCCGCAGGCGGCGAAGCAGCAGGGCCTGCCCGTGACCCTGATGCAGGGCGGCATCCACGCCGGCGAGATCGACGGCAAGGACGCCGGCTTCCTGGCGCTGCGCGAAGCGCTCGAAGGCCGCGCGGCCAAGGGCGCGCTCGACAAGCAGGTGTTCATTTTCGTCCCGGTGTTCAACGTCGACGGCCACGAGCGCTTCGGCAAGTGGAACCGTCCGAACCAGCGCGGCCCGGTCGAGATGGGCTGGCGCACCACCGCCCAGAACTACAACCTGAACCGCGACTACCTGAAGGCCGACGCGCCCGAGATGCAGGCCATGCTGGCGCTGGTGAACGCCTGGGATCCGCTGGTCTACGTCGACCTGCACGCGACCAACGGCGCCAAGTTCCAGCACGATATCTCGATCCAGGTCGAGCCGGTGTACTCGGGCGACCCGGAATTCCGCAAGGCCGGCCTGGCCCTGCGCACCAATGTGATCAAGGACATCGCCAAGGAAGGTTCGACGCCGCAGTCGTATTACATGTCGTTCGTGAAGCATGACGATCCGATGTCGGGCTTCATGGACGGCGTGTCCGATCCGCGCTTCTCGACCGGCTACTTCCAGCTGCGCAACCGAATGGCGATGCTGGTCGAAACCCACTCGTGGAAGGAATACCCGGTGCGCGTGCGCATCACGCGCAACACCGTGGTGTCGGTGCTGGACCAGGTGGCCAAGCACGGCAAGGGATGGCAGCAAGCTGCGTACGCAGCCGATGCGCGCGCCGCCAAGCTGGGCAACCAGCCGGTGGCGCTGTCGTACAAGGCGAGCGACAAGAAGCAGATGGTCGACTTCAACGGTTATGAATACACGCGCACGCCGTCGGAAGTGTCGGGCGCCCTGATGACGCGTTACGACGAAACCAAGCCGCAGGTGTGGCGTGTGCCGCTGTGGCAGGACATCGTCGCCGACTTCCAGATCACCGCGCCGCGCGCCGGCTATATCGTCCCGGCCGCCTACGCCGCGATCGTGGGCGAGAAACTGCGCCAGCACGGTGTCGAGTTCCGCAAGCTGGACAAGTCGGTCGAGCGCTATGAGGCCGAGACCTTCCGCGCCGACAAGGCGACCCTCGCCGCAGCGTCGGTCGAAGGCCACCAGCGCCTGACGGTGGAAGGCAAGTGGAAGCCGGAGTCGCGTTCGATCGCGCAAGGTGCGCTGTTCGTGCCGATCGCGCAGCCGAAGGCGCGCCTGGTAGTGGCGATGCTGGAGCCGCAGGCGCCGGATTCGCTGCTGGCCTGGGGCACGTTCAACACCGCCTTCGAGCGCAAGGAGTACATGGAAGACTACGTGGCCGAGGAAGTCGCGCGCGAGCAGATGGCGGCCGATCCGGCCGTGGCCAAGGCCTTCCAGCAGCGCCTGGACAGCGATCCGGCATTCGCCAAGAACCCGCAGGCGCGCCTGGAATTCTTCGCCAAGCGCCACTCGTCGTATGATGAGCGCCTGAACCTGTATCCGGTGCTGCGCGCGAACGTCGCTCCCTGAGGCAGGGCCGCGGTCAGGCGTCGTCGAGGCGCCGGCTGCTGTCGTCCTTGAGCGCGCGCTGCAGCTTCGAGGCCGGCAGGTTCATCAACAGGCGCACCAGCTCGGGCTGGCGGTTGGTGGCGGTCTTCTGGTAGATCGACAGCAGCTGCTTGCGCACCGTGTCGTACTGCACGCCGAGCAGGTCGGCGATGGTCTTGAGCGGCACGCCGTCGGCCAGCATCGACGCGATCTTGCACTCGGCGTGCGACAGGCCGAAGGCGGCGGTGAGCAGCGCCGAGTCGATCACCTGGACCGAAGTCGGGTGGTAGAAGAACAGCATTACCAGCGGCCGCAGGCCGAAGCTGCCCAGCGTGTGTTCCGGGACCAGCATCGTGAAGAAGGCATACAGCGCATCGGCTGCCGCACCGGCCTCGCTGCGCATGTGCAGCGCGCGCGACTCCTTGTCGTCGGGCTTGCCCTGCGCGATGGTATTGCGCACGCGGGTTTCCAGCTCGCCGCACTGCATCAGGAAGGACGTGCGGTAGCGCTGCGGCAGCACCAGCTTGCCATCGACCACCTGCACCAGGCTGGTGGAAGCGAGCAGGCATTGCGCCGCAGCGTTGGCCAGGACGACGTCGCCGGTCGCAGTCAGAAGCATCACCGGCTGGCGCAGCTTGTCGACCAGCGCATGGCCCACCAGCGCCTGGGTCGAGTACACGAACTGGGCCAGGCCCATGCGCACCGCGCGCTCCATGTGCGGGCGCAGGCGGTCGAGGAAGGCCAGGGCGTCCGCCGGCAGCGGGCCTTCGGCGCTGCCGCGCAGGCAAGACAGGATCACGGTCGCCTCCGGCGTATCGGCCAGCTTGCAGGCCGACACATAGCGCCCCCCATGCGGGATCAGGAATTCCTGGTAAAAGGGGTGGGCAGCGGCGAAAGCATCGTCGAAATGCTCGTGGCAGTGCAGCCAGCTGGCAGTCGATTGCCGGCGCAGCAGCCCTACGCGCGGGTCGAGAAACTGGTATTTCTGGATGTATTCGAGGTCGATCTGCGGCGCCATGGCGGCGCCGTCGCTGTATGACAGTGCGCCGCGCTCGCCGTCGAAGGCCAGCATGTGGACGGCCCGCCCGCCGATTGCTTCATGCAGGCTGTCCAGCATGCGCCGCCAGGCGCCCCGGTCGTCCAGCGTGTCGTAGATGAGATTGACGATACGGTCGAAGCGCGCCTGCGACAGATCCACAATTTCTCTCCAAGCATTGATTTTGCATAAGAACCAATGCTATCGGGCATTCGACTCTTGGTCGATACAATTTTGCGACAATTGTTAATTGTGGTAAACGTAAGACACTGGTTGTTGTCAGAACGCCGCAATAGCCGCTCAGCGCAGGGCGGTCGATGCGGGCAGTGAGCTCAGGATGACCGTCCGGACCGCCCCGTCGGCGCCGGGCGTGAGCTGGTAGAGGCGGTCGTATTCGTCGTCCGTGATATCGAGGCCGGGCTCGCCGCCGAACAGACGCACCAGTTCCGGCAGGGTGTTCGAGTGACCGACCACCAGCACGGGGCCGCGCAGTTTGTTGACCTTGTCGACCAGCGCTTTCGGCGTGGCCGGGTCGTATTGCTCGACCTGCAGCCCTAGCTGGCGCGCCAGCGGCTGCGCGGTCTGCAGCGTGCGCGCGGTCGGCGTGCTGAAGATCGCCTGGATGCCGGTGCGGTGCAGGATCGTCGCGATGTTTTGCGCGCGCAGCTGGCCTTGCGGCGTAAGCGCCGGGTCCTTGCCGATGCTGGCCTTTTCGCCGTGGCGGACCAGGTAGATCGCACTGGGTTCGGCCAGCGCCGCGCCGGGCAGGAGGAAGGCGAGGGCAATGGAAATGTTGCGCAGCAGGCGTGGGGGGCGGCTCAAGGGCAGGCGCATCGCGGTTCTCTCGACGGTGGACGGAACGCCAGCGTAGCACGGCGGAACTCAGGCTTTGGTATCTGGAAGAGGGTGTCAGGCCAATGGCAGTGTCGCCACCTGCACCAAGGATTTGCTGGACATATACCAATCATTGATCACCAGTGCAGCTTGTTCGATGCGCATGACGCCGAGCGGCTCGTCGCGCAGTTCGTCGAGCAGTGCGGCGAATTGCATCGCATCGCGCAAGGGCTCGATGAAACGAAACAGCGTCATATGGGCGGTCACCAGGCGATAGCGCCGGTCGAGCGCGCCGTCGAGTCCCCGATCGCGCAACTGGGTGCGCAGACGCTCACGCAAGATCTCCAGCGATGAACCGCGCGGAAAGCCGCGCGCCATCACCGCACCGGGCGACAGCGCGATGCCGTCGAAGTCGATCTCGATCGGCTCGATGCCATCCACCGCAGCCTGGGCCGCGGCGCGGTAATCGTCCACCAGCGCCGGATGAATGGCGACACCGGCGCCGGCCGTCAGCAGCGACAGGATCGTCATGTGCATATCGGCTGCCGGATAGCGATATTGCCGCGGTTCGGCGCCAGCGAGACGGTCCAGCAGGCCGTCGAAGTGCGCGTGCAACGATGGGCCGGGACGCGCAATCAGGCTGATGCCGCGGCGCCGGTCGGGCCCGGCCGCAAGCCGCGTGTCGCAATCGATGTCCCCACGCGCGATCGCGCCGAAAGCGTGTTCCCACATCGTGTCGTAATGCGCTTGCAGGCTGCCAGAGGTGTCGGCCATCGTTTCGTGCAATCGAAAAAAACGGGACGAAAAAAAGCAGAGGCCCAGCCTCTGCTTTCATCCATTCGCGGCAATCAGAGCTGCGTCAACGAAATCGTGTTCGTCGCCGGCGTCGAACACGGCTCTTCGTCGAACGCGATATCGCCTAGCGGATTCGGCACGCCATCGGTCTTCAGGCCGACGAAGTCGAACAGATCACGATCCTGCAAATGCGACGGCACCACGGTCGACAGCGCCGAGAAGGTGTTCTCGACCCGGCCCGGATGCTTCTTTTCCCACTCGCGCAGCATGTTCTTGATCTGCTTGCGCTGCAGGTTTTCCTGCGAGCCGCACAGGTCGCACGGGATGATCGGGAAGCCTTTCACCTCGGCGTAGCGCTCGGTATCGGCTTCCTTCACATAGGCCATCGGGCGGATCACCATGTGCTTGCCGTCGTCCGACACCAGCTTGGCCGGCATGCCTTTCAGCTTCCCGCCGAAGAACATGTTCAGGAAGAAGGTCTCGAGGATGTCGTCACGGTGGTGGCCCAGGGCGATCTTGTTGCAGCCGAGTTCGTCGGCCACGCGATACAGGATGCCGCGACGCAGGCGCGAGCACAGCGAGCAGGTGGTCTTGCCTTCCGGGACCAGGCGCTTGACGATGCTGTAGGTGTCCTGATTTTCGATGTGATAGGGCACGCCGAGCTTGTCGAGATAGGCCGGGAGAATATGGGCCGGGAAATTCGGCTGCTTCTGGTCGAGGTTGACCGCGACGATGTCGAAGTGGATCGGCGCGCGCTCGCGCAGGGTCAGCAGGATGTCGAGCAAGGCGTAGCTGTCCTTGCCGCCCGACAGGCAAACCATCACCTTGTCGCCGTCCTCGATCATATTGAAATCGCCGATCGCCTGGCCGACCAGGCGGCACAGGCGCTTGTGCAGCTTGTTGTCTTCGCGCGCGATCTTTTCCTGCTTCTTCGCATCGATTGCCACGTCCGCGGTCGGGAAATCGTCTTCCACCACGCGCTCGATTACCGTTTCGTTCATGCTGCTTCCTTGATCTGGAACACTTCGACGCCGACGCCTTCGCAATCGGCATACACGTCCGGCTTCATCGTCGAGACACCGGCGGCGCGCACGCGCGGGTGCGCCAGCATCGCCTTGACCACGTCGTCGCACAGGGTTTCCTGCAGGTGGATATGGCCCTTGGCGATGCGCTGCGCAATAGTCTCGCGCATGAAATCGTAGTCGACCACTTCTGCCAGCTGGTCGGCCTTCGGCGTCGACAGCTCCAGCGGAATGTACAGCTCGACATTGATCAGGACACGCTGC
>DDKG01000230.1 GCA_002339265.1 Massilia sp. UBA2604
TGATTAGGCTGGTGAATCGGTGGAACCGGAACAGTATAAGTCCGAAATATGACAGGACGATACTAAGGATGAAACTGCGTACAAAACTGTGCGAATGGTTACATCGCTACCGGCGGCAGGTGTGCAATTGTAAGCTACCTACGCCTGTCACGACACCTTGGATCCGCGACGTTAAGCCACTCTTCATCAAATCCCATGCGGCCTGGCGCATACAGGGCAATCGGGATTGCGCGCCATCTTGACGCCAGTCCATTCCATGAATTTCCCGTCCAACATGAGCAGGCGGCCGACCAGGGGTTCGCCGACGCCCGCGATCAGCTTCATCGCTTCGGCGGCCTGGACCGCGCCGACGATGCCGACCAGCGGCGCGAACACGCCCATGGTGCTGCAGGCAACGTCCTCGAAACCGCTGTCTTCGGGGAACAGGCAGGCATAGCACGGGGCGTCGGGCTGGCGCGGGTCGAACACGGACAGCTGGCCGTCGAAGCGGATCGCCGCCCCCGACACCAGCGGCACGCCGGCCGCAACGCAGGCGCGGTTGACGGCGTGGCGGGTGGCGAAGTTGTCGCTGCAGTCGAGCACGACGGTGGCCGTGCGCGCCAATGCAAGCAGGCGCTCGGGGCCGGCCCGTTCGTTCAGGGCGACCACCTCGATCTCGGGATTGATCGCCAGCAGGGCCGCGCGCCCGGACTCGACCTTGGGCTGGCCGATGCGTTCGGTCGTGTGCATGACCTGGCGCTGCAGGTTCGTCAGGTCGACCGTGTCGTCGTCGACCAGGGTGATGCGGCCGATGCCGCCCGATGCCAGGTACAGCGCGGCCGGCGAGCCGAGGCCGCCGGCGCCGATCACCAGGGCGTGGGCATCGAGCAGGCGCTGCTGGCCTTCGATGCCGATGTCGTCGAGCAGGATGTGGCGCGAGTAGCGCAGGAGTTGGTTGTCGTTCATGGTTTCAAGGCCGCGGGTGGGCGGGCAACTTGGGTTCCCGCCTTCGCGGGAACGACGTGCGGACGGACGTGGCCGAAGTCGGGCTCGCAGCCGCCCTCACACCTGTACCGACGTCGTTCCCGCCCTTGCCGGGCGCCTTGGCGGGAACCCAAGTTCACCCGCATCCCCCCCAACATCATTTCTTCGGCGGCGCCTTCAATTCAGGCAGCTTGTGTTCCGCCCCCGGCAACGGCGCCGGCGCGGGTTTGTCTTCGTCGGGCACGCCCTTGGCCAGTTGCACCGGCAAGCCCTTGAAGTGGTTGATCGCCTGCGCCAGCTGGAAATCGTCCTGGCCGCCGAACTCGATCGGCCTGCGGTCCTTCAGCAGGGCCAGCGCGCGCTGCTGCTGCGCCAGGCTGGGGTTCTGGTCCTTCGGCGCCGCGTCTTGCTTTTCGCCTTCGGCCGCCAGGTGGCGCTGCAAGTCGGCCTCGCGCACGCGTAGGGCGTTCAGCAAATCGCCCTCGGCGCTCTCGTCGACCCGCATATCGGGTTCGATGCCGGTGGCCTGGATCGGCCGGCCCTTCGGCGTGTAGTAGCGCGCCGTGGTCAGCTTGATTGCAGTGTTTTCAGACAATTGCCGCAAAGTCTGGACCGAACCCTTGCCGAAGGTACGGCTGCCCATCACGATGGCGCGCTGGTAATCCTGCAGCGCGCCAGCCACGATCTCCGAAGCCGAGGCCGAGCCGCCGTTGACCAGCACCACCATCGGCACCGATTTCAGGCCGGCCGGCAAGCCGGCCAGCGGGTCGCCGCGCTGGGCATAGAATTCGCGCCGGCCATAGAAGGCCTGGTTCGAATCCTGCACCTGGCCGCGGGTGCTGACGATCACCTGTTCCGGCTGCGGCAGGAAGGCCGCCGAGACGCCGATCGCGCCCGGCAGCAGGCCGCCCGGGTCGTTGCGCAGGTCGAGCACCAGGCCCTTGATGTCGGGTTGTTCGGCGTACAGTTCCTTGGTTTTCTTGGCCAGCTCGTCCAGGGTATTTTCCTGGAACTGGCTGATGCGCAGCCAGGCATAGCCCGGCTCGACCAGCTTGGCCTTGACGCTGACCACCTTGATTTCCTGGCGCGCGATCGGCACCACCCAGGGCTTGTCTTCACCGGGACGGGCGATGGTGAGCGTGACCTTGCTGCCTACCTTGCCGCGCATTCGCTTGATCGCCTCGTCGGACGACATATTGCGCACCGGGACATTGTTGATGCGGGTGATCAGGTCGCCCGGCTTGATGCCGGCCTTGAAGGCGGGCGTATCCTCGATCGGCGACACCACCTTGATGTAGCCGTCCTCGTTGGAGATCTCGACGCCGACGCCGACGAACTTGCCTTGCACCGCCTCGCGCATGTCGCGAAACGCCTTCTGGTCGAGGTAGACCGAGTGCGGGTCGAGCGAGGCGACCATGCCGCCGATCGCTTCCGACAGCAGCTTTTTATCTTCCACCGGCTCGACGTAGTCGGTCTTGATCAGGCCATACACGTCGGCCAGCTGGCGCAGCTCGTCGAGCGGCAGGGGCGCGCCGGCCTTCTGCGCATGGGCCGAGAGCTGGAACGATGCCGCCACGCCCACCAGGACGCCCACGCCGACCAGCCCGAAATGCTTTGCTTTCATGCCCATGTTGTACCTTGTTAGAACCTGACCCAGCCCGCCGGATCGATGGCCTTGCCGCGATGCCTGAGCTCAAAGTATAGCCCCGATTCCTCGTTGCCACCGGTATTGCCGGCGCTGGCCACCGCCTCGCCGGCGCGCACGCTGTCGCCCGGACGCTTGAGCAGCGACTGGTTATTGCCGTAGATCGTCAGGTAGCCGTCGCCGTGGTCGATGATGATCAGGTTGCCGAAGCCGCGCATCCAGTCGGCGTGCACCACCCGGCCCGGGGCCACGGCGCGCACCTCGGCGCCTTCGGCGGCCTTGATGAAATTGCCCTTCCAGGTCGGGCCATCGCCGCGGCGTCCGCCGAAGCGGGCCGCGACGCTGCCGTTGACCGGGCTGGCCATGCGGCCCTTGAGCGCCGTGAACGAGCCGCTCGGTGCGGCCGGTCCCAGGATCGGCGCCGGCGGTTCGCTCGGTCCGGAGTCGTCCTCGACCGGCTCCTGGGCCACGATCGGCGCTTCCTTGATCGGTTCGGGCATCGGTCGCGGCTTGGCGCCCGGCTTGGCGTTTTCGCGCGCGATGCGCTCGCGTTCGCGGTCGCGCTCGGCCTTCTCGGCCGCTGCTTTCGCGCGCGCCGCGGCCAGTGCCCGGGCTTTGGCCTCGGCCGCAGCTTTCGCTTTGGCACGCTTGGCAGCCAGGGCGGCCTGGCGCTTGCGCTCGGCTTCTTCCTGCTCGCGGATCAGGCGCTCGAGGCGGGTGACCAGGCCCGACATGCGTTCTTCGTCACGCTCCAGGCGGTCGGCCTGCTTGCGCTGGTCGGCCAGGCGGGTCGACAGGTTATTCAGCAGCGCGGCGCGCTTGGCTTTTTCTTTTTCCAGCAGCGCTTTCTGGTCGAGCTGCTCCTGGGCGATTTCTTCCAGCTCTTGCTGGGCGTTCTCGACCTTGTCGCGGTTGGCCTCGACTTGCGCCAGGTTGCCGCGCAGCGAGCCCAGCAGGCGCGCCTGGGCCTGCGAAACATAGGCCATCAATTGCAGGTCGCGGCTGATGCGGTTCGGGTTGTCGCCCGACAGCAGCAGCTTGATCCGGTCTTCGTTGCCAGCCACATAGTGTTCGCGCAACAGCTTGGCCAGCTGCTTTTGCTGGGCGGCGATGGTCTGGTTCAGCTGTTCCTGCTGCGCGGCCAGGTCTTGCAGGCGCGTGTTGGTGGCGCCCTGCTCTTCCTGCAGGTCGCGCAGCGCCCGGTTGGCGTCGGAAATGGCGGCCTCGGACTCGGCCAGCGTGTCGGCCGCGTCTTCCTTGGCGCTTTCGGTCTGGCTGATGTCGCGCTTGATCGCCGCCAGCTTTTGCTGGATGCCGGCGCGCTGTTTCTCGGCCGTCGCTTTCTGGCGCGTGCGCTCGGTCTGGCGCTGGGCCCAAGCGTCGGTGGCGAACGCGCCCGACAGCGCAACCGCCAGCAGCGTACTCAAGAGTACGCTACCGGTTCCCTTCATGGATGGCAAACGCAAGACTTACTTCGCTTTCCCTTGGTTGGCCACGGCCGCCATGGCGGCGGCGATCGCTTCCTGGTCGCCCAGGTAGTAGTGCTTGATCGGCTTCAGGTCGGCATCCAGCTCATACACCAGCGGCTGGCCGTTGGGGATGTTCAGGCCGACGATGTCGGCGTCGCTGATGTTGTCGAGCATCTTGATGATGGCGCGCAGGCTGTTGCCATGGGCCGAGATCAGGATCTTCTTGCCGGCGCGGATGGCGGGAGCGATTTCGTCGTTCCAGGCCGGCATCACGCGCGCCACGGTGTCCTTCAGGCATTCGGTCAGCGGGATCTGCTCGTCGGTGAGCGATGCGTAGCGCGGATCGCCGAACGAAGTGCGTTCGTCGTCCTTTTCCAGCGCCGGCGGCGGCGTGTCGTAGCTGCGGCGCCAGACCAGCACCTGCTCGTCGCCGAACTTGGCGGCGGTCTCGGCTTTATCGAGGCCCTGCAGGGCGCCGTAGTGGCGTTCGTTCAGGCGCCAGTCGTTCTTGACCGGCAGGTACATCATGTCCATCTCGTCCATCGCCAGCCACAGGGTGCGGATGGCGCGCTTGAGCACCGAGGTATAGGCCACGTCGAAGGTGAAGCCGGCTTCCTTGAGCACGCGGCCGGCGCTCTTGGCCTCGGCCACGCCTTTTTCGGTCAGGTCGACGTCGGTCCAGCCGGTGAAGCGGTTTTCCAGGTTCCAGGTGGATTCGCCATGGCGCATGAATACGATCTTGTACATTAGTCTCTTCTTCTCGAAAAAATTCTGGTTGAAGTCCGGTCCGGCATCTATTTTATAATGCCCCGATTCAGTTCAACCAATCGGAACCCTTGTGAATTTCATACTCGATAATATCTTCATCGTTGCGATCGCTGTCATCTCGGGCGCCGCCCTGCTGTGGCCGGCACTGGCGCCGCGCGGAAAACGCGCGACCCCGCTGCAGGTGACGCAGATGATCAACCGCGGCAAGACCACCGTGGTCGACGTCCGCAGCGCGGAAGAATTCGCGGCAGGCCACCTGCGCGACGCGAAACACATCCCGCTGGCAGACTTGGGCAATCGCATTGGCGAACTGGACAAGTCGAAGAACCGTACCGTCGTGGTGGTGTGCCAGACCGGCGCCCGCGGCGACAAGGCCGCGCGCCAGCTGCAGGCGGCCGGCTTCGAAGACGTCCACAGCCTGGAAGGCGGTCTGGCGGCCTGGACGGCTGCAGGCCTGCCGGTCACCAAGTAAACCCGTCCGGTCGCTATTCGATCGGGCAGACAAGAAAGGATCCATCATGACAGCTCACGTCGTTCTGTACCACACCGCAGCCTGCCCTTATTGCGTGCGCGCCGAGCGCCTGCTCGAAGCCAAGGGCGTGCATGACATCGAACGCATCCGCGTCGACCTCGACCCGGAACAGCGGCAGATCATGATGCAGCGCACCGGCCGCCGCACCGTGCCGCAAATCTATGTGGGCGACACCCACGTCGGCGGTTTCGACGATTTGTATGCGCTGGACCAGGCGGGACGCCTGGACCCGATGCTCAAGGGCGAGTAAGCTAATTGGGTTGAATGCGGCGGCGGGCGGCAAAGCCGCTATTGCTTCCAAGTTGGTTTTGCTACAATTGTCGTCGCGTTTGACCCAAGCACCCCGGAGCGGCATGCCAATTGGCGATCTGCTTCCCACTATTATTAGAAAGCGTTCCATGTCTGACGAAACTCTGCAACCAGTATTCCAAATCCAACGCGTCTACCTGAAAGACATGTCGCTGGAGCAACCGAATTCGCCATCGATCTTCCTGGAGCAGGAAGCGCCGGCAATCGAAGTGTCGCTCGACGTCGGCGCTGAAAGCATCGCCGAAGGCATC
>DDKG01000229.1 GCA_002339265.1 Massilia sp. UBA2604
GTCGGCCTGACCATGCAATTCTCCGCCCTCGCCTTCAAGCCGCCGGTCGACGCCAGCATGCCGATCGCCGAGCTGCGCCAGCTGGCCGACGTCTACGGCGTCATCAAGTCCACCTATGTCGAGCCGGTCGAGGACAAGGCCCTGCTGTCCGAGGCGATCGCCGGCATGGTCGCCTCGCTCGACCCGCATTCGGCCTACCTCGATCCGCGCGCCTACCGCGAGCTGCGCGAGGGCACCGAGGGCCGCTTCGTCGGCGTCGGCATCGAGATCGCCGTGAGCGAGGACGGCTATATCGAGATCGTCTCGCCGATGGAAGATTCGCCGGCCTACCACGCCGGCATCAAGGAGGGCGACCTGATCACCCGCATCGACGGCCACCCGGTCCAGGGCACGCCGATCGACGACGCCATCAAGCGCATGCGCGGCGAGCCGGGCACGCGCGTGACGCTCACCGTCGCGCGCAAGGACGCGCCGGCGCCGCTCGAGTTCACCATCGAACGGCGCGAGATCGTGCAGAAGAGCGTCAAGGCGAAGATGGTGGAACCCGGCTACGCCTGGCTGCGCATCGCGCAATTCCAGGAGCCGACCGTCGACGACATGGCGGCCCGGCTGCAGGCGCTGTACCGCGAAGACCCCGACCTGAAAGGCCTGGTGCTCGACCTGCGCAACGATCCGGGCGGCCTGCTGCAGGGCGCGATCGGGGTCGCCGCCGCCTTCCTGCCGAAGAACGCCGAGATCGTGTCGACCAACGGCCAACTGGCCGACTCGCGCCAGCGCTTCTACGCGCGGCCCGAGTTCTACATGCTGCGCAGCGGCGCCGATCCGCTGGCCACCCTGCCGCCGGCGTTCAAGGACTTGCCGATGGTGGTGCTGGTGAACACCGGCTCGGCCTCGGCCTCCGAGATCGTGGCCGGCGCCCTGCAGGACTACAAGCGCGCCGCCATCCTGGGCAGCCAGACCTTCGGCAAGGGCTCGGTGCAGACCATCCGCCCGATCGGACGCGACGCCGCGGTCAAGCTGACCACGGCGCGCTACTACACCCCGGCCGGGCGCTCGATCCAGGCGCGCGGCATCGTGCCCGACTTCCCGGTCGACGAAACGCTGGAAGGCGACGGCCTGAATGCGCTGCGCATGCGCGAGGCCGACCTGCAGCACCACCTGTCGAACGGCACGGGGCCAGAAGTGGCCACGCGCGAGGACGACATCGAGGAGCAGATGCGCCTGCTGGCCGAGGCGCGCACCCGCAAGCCGCTCGACTACGGCAGCGAGGACGACTTCCAGCTAGCCCAGGCCCTGCGCCACCTCAAGGGCCAGGAGGTAGTGCTGTCCAAGCGCGCCGATCCCGCCACCACGCTGGCCCAGCACGGGCACAAGCAAGACTGAACGGTCCCTGCGGCAGCCGATTCCCACACCTGCGCCGAGCGTGTAGAATCGGCGCATCTTGCGCACAACCGTGCTTATTTTCCCTGAAAGTTTGCTGAATATGAAACCTGTCGTCATCAGCGGCACCGGCCTGTTTACCCCGCCGCACTCCATCTCGAACGACGAGCTGGTGGCAGCCTTCAACGCCTATGTCGAACTGCACAACCAGGAACATGCCGCGCAAATCGCCGCGGGCGAAGTGACGGCGCTGGAGCCGTCGAGCAGCGCCTTCATCGAAAAAGCGTCGGGCATCAAGTCGCGCTATGTGATGGAAAAGAGCGGCATCCTGGACCCGAGCCACATGACCTCGCGCATCCCGGAACGGGCCGACGACGAGATCTCGCTGCAGGCCGAGATGTGCGTGGCCGCCGCGCGCGAAGCGCTCGAACGCGCCGGTAAACAGCCGCAGGACATCGACATGGTGCTGGTCGCCTGCAGCAATATGCAGCGCGCCTATCCGGCGATGGCGGTCGAAGTACAAGAAGCGCTGGGCATCGACGGCTTCGGCTTCGACATGAACGTGGCCTGCTCCTCGGCCACCTTCGGCATCGCCACCGCGGTCGACGCGGTGCGGGGCGGCCGCGCGCGCGCGGTGCTGGTGCTGAACCCGGAGATCACCAGCGGCCACCTGAATTTCCGCGACCGCGACAGCCACTTCATCTTCGGCGACGCCTGCACCGCGGTCGTGATCGAAGCCGCGGAGACGGCTACCGGCGCGCACCAGTGGGAAATCCTCGACAGCCGCCTCCAGACCAGCTTCTCGAACAATATCCGCAACAATTACGGCTTCCTGAACCGCTTCGACGAAGCGGGCATCGGCCAGCCGGACAAGCTGTTCCGCCAGCAGGGCCGCAAGGTGTTCAAGGAAGTCTGCCCGATGGCGGCCCAGACCATCGCCGACACGCTCGCGGCGGCCGGCCTGGAAACGAAGGACGTCGCGCGCTACTGGCTGCACCAGGCCAACCTGAACATGAACCTGCTGATCGTGCGCACGCTGCTGGGCCGCGACGCCGAACCGGGCGAAGCGCCGGTGATCCTGGACAGCTATGCCAACACCTCGTCGGCCGGTTCGATCATCGCCTTCCACAGCTACCAGGACGACCTGCCGGCGGGCGCCAACGGCGTCATCTGCTCGTTCGGCGCCGGTTATTCGATCGGTTGCGTGGTGGTGCGCAAGAAGTAATATCGCGTTTGCCGACTGGGCGGCGATCCGGATCTGCGCATGACTTGGATCCCCGCCAAGGCGCCCGGCGAGGGCGGGGATGACGTTGTTTAAAGTGGCGAGTATTGATCAGCTAACACTTTAGCCAACTACTTCCGCACGTCGTTCCCGCGCAGGCGGGAACCCAAGTGCAGCAACACCTCCGCCAGCTCCTTTAAAGTCGCGCCGCCAGCTCCGCCCCTTCACGGATCGCGCGCTTGGCATCCAGCTCGCTCGCCAGCGCCGCGCCGCCGATCTTGTGGAAACGCGGGCCGCCGCTGGCGCCATCGGCCGGCATCAGTTCCGCCAGGCTTTCCTGTCCGGCGCAGATCACCACGTTATCGACCTCGAGCAGGCGCGCCTCGCCCCCCACCGTGATGTGCAGGCCGGCGTCGTCGATGCGCTCGTATCCCACCCCGGCCAGCATGGTCACGCCGTTGCGCGCCAGCGTGGCGCGGTGCACCCAGCCCGAGGTCTTGCCCAGGCCGGCCCCTGGCCGCGTGGTCTTGCGCTGCAAGAGCCAGACCTGGCGCGGCGGATGCGGCGCCACCGGCGGCGCGAGGCCACCAGGCGTGGCCACCAATGGGTCGACGCCCCACTCCTGCATCCAGTGCGCCGCCGGCACCGGCAGCGCCACCTGCGGATCGTGCACCAGGAATTCGCCGGTATCGAAACCGATGCCGCCGGCGCCGACGATCGCCACCCGCCGCCCGACCGGCCGGCCGTCGCGCAGCACGTCGAGATAGCTCAGGACCTTCGGATGATCGATGCCGGGAATCGCCGGCTTGCGCATGCGGATGCCGGTCGCCACGATGACGTCGTCGAAGCCTTGCGCCAGCAATTCCTCGCGCGTCACCCGACAGTTCAGGCGCAGGTCGACCCCGAGCAGTTCGAGGCGGCGGCCGAAGTAGCGGATGGTCTCGGCGAATTCCTCCTTGCCGGGGATGCGCATCGCGATATTGAACTGGCCGCCGATGCGCTCCTGGGCGTCGAACAGCGTCACCCGGTGCCCGCGCTCGGCCGCCACGGTCGCCGCCGACAGGCCGGCCGGCCCGGCGCCGACCACCGCGATGTGGCGCGCCGTGGCGGTCTTGCGAAATACCAGTTCGGTCTCGTAGCAGGCGCGCGGATTGACCAGGCAGGTCGCGCGCCGGTTGGAGAACGTGTGGTCGAGACAGGCCTGGTTGCAGGCGATGCAGGTATTGATCTCGTCGCTGCGGCCGCTGGCGGCCTTGGCGACGAAGTCGGCATCGGCCAGGAAGGGCCGCGCCATCGACACCAGGTCGGCGTCGCCGCGCGCCAGGATGCTTTCCGCCTCGCCCGGCATATTGATGCGGTTCGAGGCCACGACCGGGATGCCGACTTCCTTGCGCAAGCGCCCCGCAACCTCGGCGAAGGCCGCGCGCGGCACCGAGGTCACGATGGTCGGAATGCGCGCCTCGTGCCAGCCATAGCCGGTGTTGAGGATTGTCGCGCCGGCGCCTTCCAAGGCCTTGGCGGCCAGCACGATCTCGTCCCAGGTGTTGCCGCCTTCGACCAGGTCGAGCACCGAGTGGCGATACATCAATATGAAATCCGGCCCGAGCGCGGCGCGGATGCGGCGCACCACCTCGACCGCCAGGCGCATGCGGTTCTCGATCGGCCCACCCCAGCGGTCCGTGCGGCGGTTGGCGCGCACGCACAGGAACTGGTTCAGCAAATAACCTTCGCTGCCCATGATCTCGACGCCGTCGTAGCCGGCGCTGCGCGCCAGCCTGGCGCAGCGCACGTAGGCGCGGATCGTCGACTCGATGCCGGCCTCGGTGAGCGCCTTCGGCTTGAAGCGCGAAATCGGCGACTTGATATTCGATGCGGAGACCACGAAGGGCTGGTAGCCGTAGCGGCCCGCGTGCAGGATCTGCATCAGGATCTTGCCGCCCTCCCCGTGCACCGCGCGCGTGACGCGCCGGTGGTTGGGGACGTCGAAGAGGGAGTTCAGGGTCCCGCCAAAGGGCAGCAGCCAGCCCTGGCGATTGGGAGAAATGCCGCCGGTGACGATCAGGCCCACTCCGCCGCGCGCGCGTTCGCGATAGAAGGCGGCCAGCTTGCCGTAGTTGTAGAAACGGTCTTCGAGCCCGGTGTGCATCGAGCCCATGATCACGCGGTTCTTCAGGGTGGTGAAACCCAGGTCGAGCGGCGCCAGCAGCCGAGGAAATGCGTTGGGATAGGTAGTCATCGCGGCATTACACCGCGATTTTCTGGAGTCGTGCGTCTAAACGACCAGGGGGCGTATCAGGCCAGGTGGCTTTCGCGGTCGCGCAGTTCGGCGAAGCTTTCGATGCTGCCGATGCTGACCACCACCGGGTTCAGGCTGGCGCCGGGCGACATCGGACGCCAGGCGAACTGCCATTCCTTTTCGCGCGCCTGGCCAGCGCTCTTGGTGAAGGCGGCGCCCAGCGGCGAGCGGCTGCCGTACTCGATGGCGCCGTCGATGCCGGCCCAGTTGGGCAGCAGGCGCTGCACCGCGCGGTGCAGGCGCTCGCCGAATTCCTCGGTATTGTGGATCACCAGGCAGGCGTCGCTCGGCGTGATGATGTCGAACAGGCGCTTGTCCCAGACGGTGGAAAACGACACCTGCAGGAAGCCGCCGCTGGGCTCGAGGCGGAACTGGCCGGTCTTGAGCGCGGTCTCGAGTTCGGTGCGCAGGGCGTAGCGGTGCAGGGTCGGAGGGCGTTGGTAGTCGTGCATAAGATTCTTTCTTGCCGCGTTCAAGGCTGCGACGTTGACGACGTCGAGGGCGATGGCGGCGGCGGTGGTGGCGATTGCAGCATCATGATGGCCTGGTGCTGCATGCGCATGAACTTCGATGCGATGAAGATCTCGCGCAAGAAATAGACGAAGCTGCTGATCAGGGCGATCATCGCGAACACGAAGCAGGCGGCGATGTACTGGTCGAGCGGAATGCCGGTGGTATCGCCCGCGAACAGCATCGCGATGACCACGCACACCAGCAGGCCGCAGGCGGTGCTGGAGGCGATCGCGAAATTGATCAGGTGCGAGCGCTGGTAGAGCAGTTCAAGTTCGCTGGAAAACTCGGCGTTGGGGCTGACCTTGAGGCGGTCTTCGAGCACGCGCGTGCGGTCGATGATGCGGGCCAGCCGGTTGGTCAGCACGGTCAGCTTGGTGGCCACGCCGGTAAGCAGGAAAACCGGCGCGATCGCCAGCTGGATGACATGGCCGATGTCGCTGATCTGGATATTCATAAAAACACGTTTCGAATTGTTGTGATGTGCCTGGTGCGTAGGGTGGACGGATTCTCCGTCCACGCGTTCAACCGCATAAGCATAGTGTAGCAGCCGTCAGCACCAAGAACCGTCATTCGAAATGCCCGAGGCGCTTGAACTGCTCGGTCGCCGCCACCAGCGCGCGCGCGATGCCCGCCTCCAGCGCGCCATGGCCGGCGTCGGCGATCATGTCCAGCTTCGATCCCGGCCAGGCCTGGTGCAGGCGCCAGGCCGACAGCGGCGGGCAGATCACGTCGTAGCGGCCCTGCACGATCACCGCCGGCAGGTGGGCGATGCGCGCCAGGTCGCGCAGCAGCTGGTCTTCTTCCAGGAAGGCGCCATTGAGCATGTAGTGCGACTCGAGCCGGCCGACGCCCAGGTCGAGCGTATCGTTGGCCACTTCCTCGGGCTGCGGCAGCAGGAAGACGCGGCGGCCCTCGAACCGGCTCCAGGCGCGCGCGGCCGGCCAGTAGACGTCGGGATCGTGGCACAGCAGGCGGCGCGCGTAGGCTTTCAACAGGTCGCCCCGCTCTTCCTGCGGAATCGGGGCGACGAATTCCTCGTACAGCTCGGGATAGAACCAGCGCACCTCGTTGATGAACCAGTCCACCTCGGCGCGGGTGCACAGGAAGATCCCGCGCAGCACGAAGCCAAGGCAGCGTTCGGGATGGGCCTGGCCATAGGCCAGCGCCAGGGTCGAGCCCCAGGAGCCGCCGAACACCAGCCACTGCTCGATGCCGAACAGCGCGCGCAGGCGCTCGATGTCCTCGATCAGCAGCTGGGTCGTGTTGTTGCGCCACTCGCCCAGCGGCGTCGACTTGCCGGCGCCGCGCTGGTCGAACAGGATCACGCGGTAGGCGCGCGGATCGAAGAAGCGGCGGTGCTGGGGCGACAGGCCGGCGCCGGGGCCGCCGTGCAGGAACAGCACCGGGATGCCGTCGGGATTGCCGACTTCTTCCCAATAGATCGTGTGCGTCTCGTCGACAGCCAGCATGCCGTGGCGGATGGGCTGGATGGGCGGGAACAGCGACGGCGGCGTGACGGGCATGGCGGCTCTTGTTGGCAGTGATTCAAGAAGCCGATTGTAGCGTACCGACAGCGGCTTTTAGAAGAAGGTATTGAGCGCGTAGCGCACCGTGTAATCGTCGTCCACCGCCAGCAGTAGCGGCCATTTGTCGAAGGTGGTGCACGGGTGAGAGATGCCGCAGCCGACCAGGTCGCCGACGGCAAGGGTCTCGCACAGCGGGTCGCCGTCCGGCAGGCGCAGGTAGGCGTGCTGGTCGTTCATCTTGAAGATCGTGCATCCCGGCGGCAACGCTATTGGCGCCGCAGCGCCATCTGGACACGCCGTGTAGAGCGGAATCGGCAGGTCGGCATCGTAGGACGCATCGCGCTTGCCCATCGTGAGGATGGCCAGGGTAGGCTCGGGACGCGATTGCACGGTGCTCCAGACTTCGAGCGCGGGCCGCAGGCCTTCTTCCTCGCCGCCTGCGCGTGCGTTCAGCTCATCGATGTGGCGGTGATACATGCCATGGTCGCTCGTCAGGTAGCAGCCGCTGCGCAGGATGGCGCGCAGCGGACGCGACAGGCCATCGACCTGACTGAACCCGCGCGCCACCAGGTCGAAATACGATGAGCCGCCGGCGGACACCACGATCTCTGAGGTAGTGAACAGGCCTTCGGCATCGGCGCCGCGCACCAGCGCGGCCAGCTGAGCCAGGAAGTCGTCCACCTGGCCCAGATCGGCGGCGCGGTCGTCGCTGACGAGCAGGCCTTCGTAACCCTCGAAACCGGCCAGCGCCAGTCCGTCGGCCAGCGCGATGGCGCGCGCCACCTCCATCGCTTCCTGCGGCGTGCGGCAGCCGGCGCGCTTGCCGGCCAGGCCCAGCTCGACCAGCACCGGCAGCGGCCTGGCCAGCTTGTGCGCGGCGACCGCCTGCGCCAGGCGCGCCACGCCGGCGTGCGAATCGGCCAGCACGATGCACTCGAAATCCGGATCGCCATGCAGCAGTGACAGCACGGCGGCGATGTCGGCGCGCGCCACCAGCTGGTTGGCCAGCAGCACGCGGCGCACGCCGAAGCGGTGCGCCACCTGGACCTGGATCGCGGTGGCAAGGGTGATGCCCCAGGCGCCATTGGCGAGCTGGGCGCCGAACAGCTGCGGGCTCATCGTCGTCTTGCCGTGCGGCGCCAGGGTGACGCCGTGGCGCTCGCAAAAGGCGTGCATCCAGGCGAGGTTGTGGCGCAGGCTGGACTCCTTGAGCACGGCCACTGGATAGCTGGTATCGCCGCGCAGCACATTCCACCCCTGCACGCCGATCGCGCCTTGGCGCAGCGGTTCGCGCAGCGGCAAGCCTTTGGTGCCGGGGAGCAGCATCTGGTCGTCTAGGCTGGACAGGGCGAGGCCGCCGTGGGGCAAGGTGTGCATGGATGCTCCGATAAGTGATCGATTGATCGTCATTTTATGACGATCCCGCTGGCTCAAAAACGTCGTCCCCGCGCAGGCGGGGACCCAAGTTTCCAAACGCACCACCTATGCAAAATGAAGTGGATGCGGTAAGGACTTGGGTCCCCGCCTGCGCGGGGACGACGTGCATGGGCTGCCAGCTGAAAGTGCTGACCTGACGAATCAAGACATATGCTGCCCGCCATTGATGGCGATATTGGCGCCGGTAACAAATGCCGCCTCGTCCGACGACAGGTAAGCCACCAGGCCGGCCACTTCTTCCGGCTTGCCCAGGCGGCCCATCGGGATTTGCGGAATGATCTTGGTTTCCAGCACTTCGCTCGGGATGTCCATCACCATCTTGGTGCCGATATAGCCTGGCGAGATGGTGTTGACGGTCACGCCCTTGCGCGCCACTTCCAGCGCCAGCGCCTTGGTGAAGCCGTGCATGCCGGCCTTGGCCGCCGAGTAGTTGGTCTGGCCGAAGGCGCCCTTCTGGCCGTTCACCGACGAGATATTGATGATGCGGCCCCAGCCGCGCTCGACCATGCCGTCGCAGACCGGCTTGGTCATATTGAACACGGAATCGAGGTTGGTCTTGATCACGGCGTCCCAGTTGACCTTGTCCATCTTCTTGAAGGTCATGTCGCGGGTGATGCCGGCATTATTGACCAGCACGTCGATCGGACCAACGTCGGCGATCACCTGGCGCACGCATTCCTGGGCCGCGTCGTAGTCGGCCACGTCGCAGGCATAGGCCTTGAAGTTAAAGCCCTGCTCTTTCATGGCGCCGAGCCAGGAGTCGACCTTGGTATTGCCTGGCGAGAAAGTGGTGACGACCTGATATCCCAGCGCGGCCAGCTTGATGCACACCGCTTCACCCAGGCCGCCCATGCCGCCGGTTACTAATGCTACTCGAGCCATTGTCTTCTCCAGTTTTATTGTGTCATTTCACATCGCTTGAAACCGACGGCGCCGCCAGGCGGGCCGTCGCTACCTGTCGCCAGGTCGTCGTCAGTCGCGCTCGACCGCCAGCGCCACGCCCATGCCGCCGCCGATGCACAGGCTCGCCAGGCCGCGCTTGGCGTCGCGGCGGATCATTTCGTGCAGCAGGGTGACCAGCACGCGGGCGCCGGAAGCGCCGATCGGGTGGCCCAGGGCGATCGCGCCGCCGTTGACGTTGATCTTGGAGGTGTCCCAGCCCATCTGCTTGTTGACGGCGATGGCTTGTGCGGCGAAGGCTTCGTTGATTTCCATCAGGTCGACGTCTTCATGGGTCCAGCCGGCCTTCTTGAGGCACAGCTGCGAGGCCGATACCGGGCCCATGCCCATGATCTGCGGATCCAGGCCAGACGACGAATAGGCCTTGATGCGGGCCAGCGGGGTCAAGCCCAGCTCTTTTGCCTTCGATGCGCTCATCATGATCACGGCGGCGGCGCCGTCGTTGATGCCGGAGGCATTGCCGGCGGTGACCGAGCCTTCTTTATTGAACGCCGGACGCAGGCTGGCCAGCGCCTCGAGGGTACTACCCGCTTTTGGATATTCGTCGGTGTCGAAGACGGTCGTGCCCTTCTTGGTCACGATCTCGACCGGGATGATCTCGTCCTTGAACTTGCCTTCTTTTTGAGCAGCTTCGGCCTTCAGCTGCGATTGCAGCGCGAATTCGTCCTGCTCGGCACGCGAAATCTCGTATTTCTTGGCGACGTTCTCGGCGGTGACGCCCATGTGGTACTGGTTGTAGACGTCCCACAGGCCGTCGACGATCATGGTGTCGGTGAGCTTGGCGTCGCCCATGCGGAAGCCGTCGCGCGAGCCGGCCAGCACGTGCGGCGAGGCGCTCATGTTCTCTTGTCCGCCGGCGATGACGATCTCGGCGTCGCCGCAACGGATCGCCTGGGTCGCCAGGTGGGTGGCCTTGAGGCCGCTGCCGCAGACCTTGTTGATGGTGTAGCCGGGCACCATGTCGGGCAGGCCGGCCTTGATGACGGCCTGGCGCGCCGGGTTCTGGCCGACGCCGGCGGTGAGCACCTGGCCCATGATGACTTCGCTGACGGATTCGGGGGCGATGCCGGTCTTGGCCAGCAGGTGCTTGATCACTTGCGCGCCGAGCTCGGCGGCGGGAATCTTGGCGAGGGTGCCGCCGAATTTGCCGACGGCCGTACGACCGGCGGCGACGATGACTACGTCTTCCATGTTCAATCTCCGTTCAGCCGGCCGCGGCCGGCAACATTCAGAATTCCCTCGGACTCGGCCCGCCATTCTGCGATGGCGGGCTCTGTGCATGGGATCGATAAAAACCTCAAGTAACGGAATGAGGAGCCCATGCTGCTATTAAAGCATCAGCAATCTTAGCAGTTTATTCATTAAAGACAACACGCCAATCGTGCAGGTTTGATCTAGCGCATGACTTAATTTTTAGTTGCTGACAAAGGTTCAATTTCTGTTAGGAATGATGCGTGCGCTTCTGTCCTTTTCTACAATTTTCACAGTAGAATGCACAAGCGCAACGCCAACCACACCGTTTTATGCCTAAAACCACGCTTCCCATCGAAATCAAGATTTCCACGGTCGT
>DDKG01000252.1 GCA_002339265.1 Massilia sp. UBA2604
AGCGACACGAAATACTGCGCCGCGCGGGCGAAGTAGGCGTAAGGGTTGGTGGTGACGATGCGCGCGCCTTCATAGGTCGCGGCCACCGTCGGATCGTCCAGCGGCGACAGGATCAAGGCCGCCGCCTGGCTTTGCGCGGCCAGTGCGCGCAGCTTGCTGTTGCTGAGGAAGCTGATGTGCGAAGCGCCGGCGGTGTCCAGCGGGGCAATGGCCTGGACCTCGAGGTCCGGGTTGCCCACCAGCTGTCCGCCGAAGCGCTCGACCAAATCGCCCAGTCGAATGCCCATCTCGGTCTTTCCAGTGTAAGTCAAAATCGGTACTGCTTTATTTGTCGAGCAGCTTGAGGATCTTGTCGGTGATGTCCACGCGCGGGCTCACCCACGCCGCCTCGACGAGCACGGCGTCGAGTTTTTCCTGTTCCGCGACCTGCTCGACCAGCTTGTAGGCCTTTTGCGCGATCGCGGCGCGCTCTTCGTTCTTGCGCTGCTGCAGGTCTTCCTGGAACTCGCGCTGCATGCGCTCGACGTCCTTCTGCATGTTGTACAGCTCGCGCGCGCGGCGCGTGCGGTCCAGCTCATTCAGGCCTGCCGCCTCGGCGTCGAACTTCTCGGACGTCTGCTTGTACTTGCCGACCATCTCCTCGACCGCCTTCTGGCGTTTCGAGAACTCGGCGGCCAGCTTGGCGTCGGCCGCCTTGGCCATCTTGGAGTCGGTCATCAGGCGCTCGGTGTAGACGAAGCCGATGCGGCTGTTGGTCGCCTGCGCATGGGCCAGCGGAGCCGCGCAGACCGCGGCCAGCATCAGCGAGGCGCCAAGCGCGGGTCCAACCGTGGACCGGCGTCCACCAGGCAGCGAGTCAATCAGGTTTTTCAGCATAAGTCTCTCGCAATCGTTCTTCAGGTCGCCGTGGGCGGCTTAGAAGCCGGTGCCCATCTGGAACTGGAAGCGCTCCAGGCGGTCGCCCGGCAGCGAATTCAGCGGCTTAGCATAACTCAACTTGAGCGGACCGACCGGGGAAATCCAGGACAGGCCGATACCGGCCGAGTAGCGGAACTCGTCGTAACGGATCTTTGCGTCTTCCTGGAACACCTGACCGCCGTCGACGAAGGTGAACCAGCGCAGGCTGCGGTCGGTGCCGCTGCCAGGGAACGGGAACTGCAGCTCGGCATTACCGATGATGCGCTTGGAGCCGCCGATCGCATCGTAGTAGCGCGGATCGACCACACCCAGCGACGAGCTCTCGTAGCCGCGCACCGAACCGATGCCGCCCGCATAGAAGTTCTTGAACACCGGGTAGGCGCTGCCGCCGATGCCCTTGCCGTAATCGAACTCGCCGCGCAGGGCCAGGGTCATCCAGCGGGTCAGTGGTTTCCACCACTGATGCTCGTAGACCATCCGGTAGTACTTGGCGTCGCCGATGGCGTCGATCTCGAAGTTGGCGCGCTGGAAGCGGCCGCGGGTCGGGGTCACCGCGCTGTCGCGGGTGTCGCGGCCCCAGGCCGCGGTCAGCGGGATCGCATTCGTGGTCGCCTTGCCGATGCCGCTCGCCGGGCCGCCGTTCTGGCGCACGAAGGTCTGGTAGACCGTCGGCGAAGTCTGGTCGGTTTCCAGTTCGGTGCGTTCGAGGCCGGCGCCGAAGTAGACGGTGTCGGATTCGGAGAACGGCACGCCGAAGGTCAGGTTGCCGCCCATCTGCTTCACGGTATACGAACCGATGTTCAGCGCCGGCGGACGCGAGGTGCGCAGGTACAGCGAGAACGCGCGCGAGATGCCGTCGTCCGTGAAGTACGGGTTGGTCTGCGAGAACGCGATCGTGCGGTTGTACTTGCTGGTGTTCAGCTCGATGCCGACCGTGTTGCCGCTGCCGGCGAAGTTGGCCTGCGAGATCGACGCGGTAAAGGTGAACTTCTCGGACTGCGAGAAGGCGCCGCCGATCATGAAGTTACCGGTCGGTTTTTCTTCGACCGCGATGTTGACGTCGACCTGGTCCGAGGTGCCCGGCGACTCCGGCGTCTCGACCTTCACGTCCTTGAAGTAGCCGAGGCGGTCGACGCGGTCGCGCGACAGCTTGACGCGGTTGGCGTCGTACCACGAGCTTTCGAACTGGCGGAATTCGCGGCGGATCACTTCGTCGCGGGTGACCGTGTTGCCCGAGATGTTCATGTGGCGCACATAGGCGCGCTTGCCCGGATCGACGAAGAAGGTGAACGCGACTTCGCGTTTCTCGCGGTCGAGTTCCGGGTTGGCCGTCACGTTGGCGAAGGCATAGCCGAAGGTGCCGAGGCGATCGGCGATCAGCTTGTTGGTCGCTTCCTGCAGGTCGCCCACATAGGTCTTGCCCGGCTGGAGCACGATCAGCTCCTTGAGCTCTTCCTCGCGGCCGAACATCTCGCCTTCGAGCTTGACGCTCGAGACGGTGTACTGCTCGCCCTCGGTGATGTTGAGGGTCAGGTAGATGTCGCGCTTGTCGGGCGTGATCGAGACCTGGGTCGATTCGACGTTGGCTTCCAGGTAGCCGTGGTTCAGGTACCAGGACTTGATGGTCTCGAGGTCGCCGGTCAGCTTTTGCTTGGAATACTGGTCGGCCTTCGAGTACCAGGTGAACCAGCCCGACGGGCGCAGCTCGAGCAGCTGGCGCAGCTGCTTGTCGCTGAAGGCCTTGTTGCCGATGATGTTGATGCCCTTGATCTTGGCGACATCACCCTCGTCGATATTGAACATGACCGTCACGCGGTTGCGCTCGATCGGGGTCACGGTGGTGGTGATCTTGACGCCGTACAGGCCATGCGACAGGTACTGGCGCTTGAGCTCCTGCTCGGCGCGGTCGACCGAGGCCTTGTCGAAGATGCGGGTCTGTGCCACGCCGATCTCGGCCAGCGCCTTGACCAGCATGTCTTTTTCGAATTCCTTGGTGCCGGTGAAATCGACCGATGAAATCGCCGGGCGTTCCTCGACCAGCACCACCAGCACGCCATTTTCTTCCTCGAGGCGGATGTCCTTGAAGAAGCCAGTGGCGTACAGTGCCTTGATCGCGCTCGATGCCTTGGCGTCGTCGAAGGTCTCCCCCACGCGCACCGGCAGATAGCTGAACACGGTGCCTGCTTCCGTCCGCTGGATGCCTTCGACCCGGATATCCTTGACGACGAACGGGTTGGCGGCCAGCGCATTACTGGCGCACAGGGCCATCACGGCAGCGCCGATCAAGCTGCGACGAATGAACGGCAGGGCAAAACGATCTGGTTGTGATTTCATTGGCTGGATCAAAGGGTCAGTCATTTGGACAACGATTGCATATTATTCTGTGCCGGGAATTGTCGCTCCCGTATCCGGGAGCGAATGCGGGCCGCTAGAGCAGCCGCACCAGGTCATTGAAGACGGCGAGCGCCATCAGCATGAACAGCAGGCCGACCCCGGCGCGCTGCGCGAACTCTCCGACGCGCGCAGGAAGGGGACGCCCGGTCAAAACTTCCAGCGAATAATACAGTAAATGGCCACCATCCAGAACCGGAATTGGTAACAAATTCATTACTCCTAAGCTGATACTAATAAAGGCGATGAACTGTAAATAGCTCACGAGACCTATTCTTGCGGTCTGTCCGGCATAATCGGCGATGGTAATGGGACCGGTCACATTCTTCCACGACGCTTCCCCGGTAATCATCTTCCAGATCATCTTGAGGGTCATCACGCTGGTCTCCCAGGTGCGCTCGGCTCCGCGCGCGATCGCCTCGAACGGGCCGGAACTCACGGTCACCATCTCCGGCGCCTGGGCCACCATGGCCTTGATCACGCCGCGGCCATCGGGACCTGCTTCAGGCGTCAGCGACAGCGCCACCGGACGGCCGCCGCGCTCGACCTCGAGCGCCAGCGGCTTGGCCGGCGACGCACGCACCGTCTCGATGAAGGCGATGCCGTCGTTCACCGGCTCACCATTCATGCGCAGCACCAGATCGCCGGCCTGCAGGCCGGCGCGCTGCCCTGCCCCATCCGGCAGCACCTTGTCGATGCGCGGTTGCGGGCGCCACAGGTCCAGGCCCAGTTCGGCCATCACGTCGGTTTCGACGTCGAGCCGGCCGACGACCGCCGCCGGCAGGGTCGCCGAGTAGACGCCGCCGTGCGCGCCGCGCAGTTCCAGGCGCGCATCCGATTTATCCACTGCCGCATGCACGACCTGCCAGCGCAGCTCGGTCCACGAACGTACCGGATTGCCGTTGACGGCAACCACCGTGTCGCCGCCGCGCACGCCGGCCCTGGCGGCTTCGGAAGCCTCCGGCGCCGCGCGCAGGCGCGCCGACGGTTCGTCGACGCCATGCATATACAGCGCGGCCATCAGGCCGATCGCCAGCAGGAAGTTGGCCAGCGGGCCGGCGGCCACGATGGCGATCCGCTTCCAGACGTGCTGGCGCGTGAATTCGCGATCCAGGTCGGCCTCACTAGTGGGCGCGGTCTCGGGGTCGCGCGCGTCGAGCATCTTGACGTAGCCGCCCAGCGGCAGCGCCGACAAGGCCCATTCGGTCTGGTCCCGGCCGAAGCGGCGCGACCAGACCACGCGGCCCATGCCGACCGAGAAGCGCAGCACCTTGACGCCGCAGGCGCGCGCGACCAGGTAGTGGCCCAGTTCGTGGATCACGATCAGGGGGCCGAGCGCCAGCACGAAGGCCAGCACGGTGTAGAGCATGGTCATGGTGTGGTCGAGGGGGTCAGTGCGGCAAGCCTGCTACGATGTTCGAGACGGCGTCGTTGGCGACCGCGCGCGCGCGCGTGTCCTGGGCCAGCACCGCCTCGATCGACGGGGCCGGGCCGTGCGGCACGACGTCCAGCGCGTGCTTGATCACGCGGTCGATGTCGCGGAAACCGATGCGGCGCTCGAGGAAGGCTTGCACCGCCACCTCGTTGGCCGCGTTCAGCAGGGCCGGCGCGGTGCCGCCCGCGCGCAATGCGTCGAATGCCAGCGCCAGGCACGGGAAGCGCTCGAAGTCGGGCGCGAAGAACTGCAGTCCGGCCATTTGCGTCAGGTCGAGCTGGGCCACGCCCGACTCGATCCGCTCCGGGTAGGCCAGCGCATTCGCGATCGGGGTGCGCATGTCGGGGTTGCCCAACTGGGCCAGCACCGAGCCGTCGACGTAGGACACCATCGAGTGGATCACGCTTTGCGGATGGATCACGACCTCGATCAGGTCGGCCGGGGCGCCGAACAGCCAGTGAGCCTCGATCACTTCCAGGCCCTTGTTCATCATCGTGGCGGAATCGACCGAGATCTTGCGGCCCATGACCCAGTTCGGGTGCTTGCAGGCTTCGTCCGGCGTCACGCTGCCAAGGGTGTCGACGGCGCGGTTCAGGAACGGACCGCCGGACGCCGTGAGCAGGATCTTGGCCACGCCGCAGGCGCCGGGCACGCGCGCATACGACGCCGGCAGCGCCTGGAAGATCGCATTGTGTTCGCTGTCGACCGGCAGCAGGGTCGCCTTGTGCTCGCGCACGGCGTCCATGAACAGCTGGCCCGACATCACCAGCGCTTCTTTATTCGCCAGCAGGATCTTCTTGCTGGCGCGCGCCGCGGCCAGGGTCGGCGCCAGGCCGGCGGCGCCGACGATGGCGGCCATCACGATGTCGGTGTCGGCATGCGAGGCGATGTCGCACAGCGCCGCTTCTCCGTATTCGACGCTGGTCGGCAGGTCGGCGATCAGGGCCGCCAGGCTGGCGGCCGCTTCAGGGCTGCCGACCACGGCGCGCTGCGGGCGAAACTGGCGGCAGCTTGCTGCCAGTTCTTCCACCCGCGAATGCGCGCTGAGGGCGTAGACGCGGTAGCGGCCGGGATGGCGCGCCACCACGTCGAGGGTCGAGGCGCCGATCGAACCGGTGGCGCCAAGGATGGTAATGCCTTGCATGGAAACTTCCTTCTAGAGCCGGGTGGCGATCAGGGCCGCCAGCGGCAGGACCGGCACGAGTGCGTCGATCCGGTCCAGCACGCCGCCGTGGCCGGGCAGCAGATTGCTGCTGTCCTTCATGCCGGCGCGGCGCTTGAGCTGGGATTCGAACAGGTCGCCGACCACGCTGGCGACGACGATGAGGGCGATAACGGCCAGCATGCCGGCCCAGCCGAAGCTGGCCTGCACGCGCACCGCGAAGGTATTGGCCAAGGCTTCGCCGCCGAACAGGACGGTAAGCGAGGCGAGCAGCAAGGTGACGATGCCGCCGCCGATCGCGCCTTCCCACGATTTGCCGGGAGAGATCGACGGCGCCAGCTTGTTCTTGCCAAAGGTCTTGCCGCACACATAGGCGAAGATGTCGGCCGACCACACGATGACCAGCACCGACAGCAGGAACAGCGCCGAATACTGGAACAGCATGACGATGGCGGCGAAGCAGGCGACCAGCGAAATCGCGTACAGCAGGCTCAGCAGCGTATTCGGCGTGCTGGCCAGCGGCGGCAGGCCGAGCTTGAGCGTCGGTGCGAAGCGCAGCAGCCACAGCAGCGCGCCGATGGCGAACCAGAAGGTCGGATCGCCCTGCTCGCGCATGAAGAAGGCATAGGCGAAGGCCAGGGTCCAGGCCACCGCGATCGCCACCGCGCTCTTCGCGCCGGGATTAAACAGGCGGAAACACTCCCAGATCGCCGCCCCGAAGAAGATCGAGGCGACCACCGCGAACGCCGTGGGGTTGTTGGAATACAGGACCGGCAGCAGGACTGCCAGCAGGACGAGCGCGGTGAGGATCCGGGTCTTGAGCATCAGTTGGTCTTCTTCGCTACCTGGTCGCCGGTCTGGCCGAAGCGCCGTTCGCGCTTCTGGAACGAGGCGATCGCCTCGTCCAGCGCCTCGGGCGTGAAATCGGGCCAGAAGGTGCCAGTAAAATGCAGTTCAGAATACGCCAGCTGCCACAACAGGAAATTCGAGATGCGCTCCTCACCGCCGGTCCGGATGAACAGGTCGGGTTCGGGCGCATACGCCATTGCCAGGTGCTCTGCCAGCATTTCCTCCGTAAATTCGGTCACGCCGGGGTTGGCCTGCACCATCTTCCCCGTTGCCTGCATGATATCCCAGCGGCCGCCATAGTTGGCGCACACGGTGACGGTCAGGCGGGTATTGCCGGCGGTGCGGCGCTCGGCATTGGCGATCATCTCTTGCAGCTTCGGATCGAAGCGGCTCAGGTCGCCCACGACTTTCAGGCGAATATTATTGGCGTGCATCTTCGAGACTTCACGCTCGAGCGCCGTCACGAACAGGCGCATCAAGAGCGACACCTCTTCGGCCGGGCGGCGCCAGTTCTCGGACGAGAAGGCGAACAGGGTCAGGTACTCGACCCCGCGCAGCACGCAGGCCTCGACGATGCCGCGCACGGCTTCCACGCCCTTGACGTGGCCGGCAACGCGCGGCAGCAGGCGTTTGGTGGCCCAACGGCCATTACCATCCATGATGATGGCGATATGGCGCGGCACGGCGGGCGTGTCGGGAACAGCGGTGGTCGAACTTTTGAACATCTTGTATCCAGCAGTGCAAATGGCCAATCAGAATTGGACAATCATAAGGTAGGCGGACCGGCCGCGGCAAGTCGCCGGGGCCGGTCCGCAAGAAGGCCGAAAAGGCCAGTCCTTACACCGTCAGGATTTCTTTCTCTTTCTCGCCCAGCAGCTTGTCGATGTCGGCCACGGCCTTGTCGGTCAGCTTCTGGATTTCGTCCGAGGCGCGGCGCTCGTCGTCTTCCGATGCGGTCTTGTCTTTGACCATTTTCTTCAGCGCTTCGTTGGCGTCACGACGGATATTGCGCACGGCAATCTTCGCGTCCTCGCCTTCCGACTTGGTCAGCTTGACCATCTCTTTACGGCGCTCTTCGGTCAGCGGCGGGGTCGGCACGCGGATCATGTCGCCCTGCGCCGACGGGTTCAGGCCCAGGTCGGCGTCGCGGATCGCTTTTTCGATGGTCGCGGCCATTTTCTTTTCGAACGGCTGGACACCGATGGTGCGCGCGTCGACCAGGGTCAGGTTGGCCACCATCGGCAGCGCGGTCGGCGAACCGTAGTATTCGACCATCACGTGGTCGAGGATGCCGGTGTGGGCGCGGCCGGTGCGGACCTTCGCCAGGTCGGCTTTCAGGGTCTCGATGGACTTGGCCATGCGCTCTTGCGCGTTCTTTTTGACGTCAGCCAGGGACATGCTGCTCTCCTTGTTGTTCAGTAATATTTAAACGTGTACCAGTGTACCCTCGTCTTCGCCCATGATCACGCGGGTGAGCGCGCCGGGTTTGACGATGGAGAACACCTTGATCGGCAGCTTCTGGTCGCGGCACAGCGCGAAGGCGGTGGCGTCCATCACCTGCAGGTGCTTGGCGATGGCTTCGTCGAACGAAATGTTCTCGTAGCGGGTCGCGTGCGGGTCTTTCTTGGGGTCGGCGCTGTAGACGCCGTCGACCTTGGTGGCTTTCAGGACGATCTCGGCCGAAATCTCGGCGCCGCGCAGGGCGGCCGCGGTGTCGGTGGTGAAGAACGGATTGCCGGTGCCGGCGGCGAACACGACTACCTTGCCTTCTTCCAGGTATTGCAGGGCTTTCGGGCGCACATAAGGCTCGACCACCTGCTCGATGCCGATCGCCGACATGACGCGGGCGGTGATGCCGACGTGGCGCATGGCGTCGGCCAGGGCCAGCGCGTTCATGACGGTGGCCAGCATGCCCATGTAGTCGGCGGTGGCGCGGTCCATGCCCTGGGCGCCGGGGGCGACGCCGCGGAAGATGTTGCCGCCGCCAATCACCACCGCCACCTGCACGCCCAGCTTCGCCACTTCCGCCACGTCGGCCACCATGCGCTCGATGGTGGCGCGGTTGATGCCGAACGGATCGTCGCCCATCAGCGCTTCGCCGGACAGTTTCAGGAGGACTCGTTGGTAGGCTGGTTTTGACATGATGAAGCGGCTCCTAATGTGATGTTTCGATGTTGCGAATTCGGGTCCGATCGCGGGCTCTCGGGCTGCGATCTCATCTGCCTTGGAGGCGATGGCATTGTAAGGCGGGCACGGTCGGCGGGTCGCGCTGCTGGTGCACGCATGCATAACTTGGGTCCCCGCCTGCGCGGGGACGACGTGCTGAGGGTGCGGACTACAGGAGCCTCTATCGGCCCGCCCCATTCAAACGTCGTTCCCGCGAAGGCGG
The DNA here is from genome assembly GCA_002339265.1 of Massilia sp. UBA2604. GTDB lineage: Bacteria > Pseudomonadota > Gammaproteobacteria > Burkholderiales > Burkholderiaceae_D > Telluria. The sequence continues at coordinate 9,145 of DDKG01000252.1, forward strand.
GAACCCAAGTTTCCATGCTCAGCCACAACTTCATTGTAGCCACGCACACAAACCACCCCACCTTAAAAAAACGGACCTTACGGCCCGTTCTTTTTGATTACTGCTTGTTTGCAGCCATCTGAGCTGCAACTTCTGCTGCGAAGTCGTCGACCTTCTTCTCGATGCCCTCGCCCACCACGTACATGGTGAAGCCCTTGACGGTCGTATTCGATGCTTTCAGGTATTGCTCGATCGACTGCTTGTCGTTCTTCACGAACGCCTGGTTCAGCAGCGACACTTCTTTCAGGTACTTCTGCACCGAACCGTCGATACGCTTGGCGACGATGTCGTCCGATTGCGGCTGCTTGCCTTCGGCGACGGCTTTTTCAGCGTCTTCCTTGGCCTTCAGTTCGGCGACCGAACGCTCTTTTTCGATCATTTCGGCTGGCACTTGCTCCGACGACAGAGCGACTGGCTTCATGGCAGCGATGTGCATGGCCAGGTCCTTGCCGACTTGCTCGTCCGCGCCTTCGAAGTCGACGATGACGCCGATGCGGGTGCCGTGCAGGTACGAAGCCAGCTTGCCGGTGGTTTCGAAACGCTGGAAGCGACGCACGGTCATGTTCTCGCCGATCTTGCCGATCAGGCCGGTACGCACGTCGTCGAAGGTCTTGCCGTCGTGCGGCAGTGCTGCCAGGGCAGCGACGTCAGCCGGGTTGTTTTCGGCGACCAGCTTGGCGGCCAGGTTGACCATGGCCAGGAATTCGTCGTTCTTGGCGACGAAGTCGGTTTCGCTGTTGACTTCGACCAGCGCGCCGACGTTGCCGGAGATGTAGGTAGCCACGACGCCTTCGGCGGTGATGCGTGCCGATGCCTTCGATGCCTTGCCGCCCAGCTTGACGCGCAGGATCTCTTCAGCACGACCCATGTCGCCGTCGGCTTCGGTCAGTGCTTTTTTGCATTCCATCATTGGCGCGTCGGTCTTCGCGCGCAGTTCGCCTACCATCGCTGCAGTAATCGCTGCCATGTTGATTTCTCCTAAATGTTTTATCCGGGTTGCAGGTCGTCATATCAACGCCCCACAGGTATTCAGCTTAAAAAAAGGGGGGCTCGTGTGTGCGGCGCCCCCTTCGATGTGCCAACGGGTCAATGACCCGTCGTCACTTATGCCTGCTCGGAAACTTCGACGAAGTCGTCGCCGCCAGCCTTGACCATTTCAACGACTTCGTTGGTGGCGTTGGCGCGGCCTTCCAGGATCGCATCGGCGACGCCGCGTGCGTACAGGGTGATCGCTTTCGACGAGTCGTCGTTGCCTGGGATGACGTGGGTCACGCCTTCTGGCGAGTGGTTGGTATCGACGATGCCGATGACCGGGATGCCCAGCTTGCCGGCTTCGGTGATGGTGCCCTTGTGGTAGCCGACGTCGACGACGAAGATCGCGTCAGGCACGCCGCCCAGGTCCTTGATGCCGCCGATCGACTTCTGCAGCTTTTCCATTTCGCGCGAGAACAGCAGCGCTTCTTTCTTCGACATCTTTTCGACCGAACCGTCTTCGACCTGGGCTTCCATGTCTTTCAGGCGCTTGATCGAGGTCTTGATGGTCTTGAAGTTGGTCAGCATGCCGCCCAGCCAGCGCTGGTCGACGTAAGGCACGCCAGCGCGCTGTGCTTCAGCGGCGATGATGTCGCGTGCCTGGCGCTTGGTGCCGACCATCAGGATGGTGCCGCGGTTGGCCGAGATCTGCTTGATGGTTTTCATCGCATCCTGGTACATCGCCATGGTTTTTTCCAGGTTGATGATGTGGATCTTGTTGCGATGACCGAAGATGAACGGCGCCATCTTTGGGTTCCAGAAACGGGTCTGGTGGCCGAAGTGGATACCGGCTTCCAGCATTTCACGCATAGTAACGGACATGTAATTCTCCAGGGTTGGGTCTTGAATGTGGCCAGTCACCAGTCAGGCACCCTTTTAGGGCCACATTCGCGATTTCAATAAAATTAAAACTACTCTTTTTACAACATTGCTCGATGCGAATCCGAGCAACCCGAGATTCTAGCGGGATTTGCCGTTTTGTTCAAGCGTGACGTAGCGCTGGCGGTGGCTGCCGCCCTGAGGGAGGAATGTTTCCTCTATAATGGACCCTTATTGCACAGACTACTGCAGGACAAGAATCCATGGCATCCACACCCAAGACTCCCGAAGAAATCGAAGGCATGCGCGTCGCCTGCCGCCTCGGCTCGGAAGTGCTCGACTATATCACCCCGTTCGTGAAGCCCGGCGTCACCACCGGCGAACTCGACCGGCTGGCCTATGAATACATGGTCAACGTCCAGGGCACGACCCCGGCGACCCTGAATTATGCGCCGCCCGGCTATCCGCCCTTCCCCGGCTCGATCTGCACCTCGCTCAACGACGTGATCTGCCACGGCATCCCGGGCGACCGCGTGCTCAAGGCGGGCGACGCGCTCAATATCGACATCACGCCGATCACCAAGGACGGCTACCACGGCGACAACAGCCGCATGTTCCTGGTCGGCGAGCCGTCGATCATGGCGCGCCGCCTGTCCGAGATCACCTTCGAGTGCATGTGGCTGGGCATCGCCGCCGTCAAGCCGGGCAAGCACCTGGGCGACATCGGCCATGCGATCCAGCAGCATGCCGAAAAGGCCGGCTACAGCGTGGTGCGCGAATTCTGCGGCCACGGCGTGGGCCGCGTGTTCCACGAAGAGCCGCAGGTGCTGCACTACGGCCGCCCCGGCACCCTCGAAGAACTGAAACCCGGCATGATCTTCACCATCGAGCCGATGATCAACGCCGGCCGCCGCGACATCAAGGAAATGCCGGACGGCTGGACCATCAAGACGAAAGACCGCAGCCTGTCGGCCCAGTGGGAACACACGGTGCTGGTCACCGAGACCGGGGTCGAGGTGCTGACCATGTCGGCCGGCAGCCCGCCGCCGCCCGCCATCGTGCTGCCGCTGCTGAACCCCGGCGCGGTGCCGACCCTGGCCGCGGCCTGAAGGACGCCATATGGGACAGGCCGCCCTGCTCGACACCGCCCGCAGCACCCTGCGCCAGCGCCTGAAGGCTGAACGCCAGCTGGTGTTCCAGGCCTTCCAGGAAGACGGCAAGCCCGAAAAGCTGCTGCGCAACCTGCGCCAGGTGGTCGATGCCATCCTGACGGATGCCTGGCAGGCGGCCGGCCTGCCGCCCGACACCGCCCTGGTGGGCGTGGGCGGCTACGGGCGCGGCGAACTGTTCCCCTATTCCGACGTCGACCTGCTGATCCTGCTGGGTCAGCCGGCCGACGCCATCACCCAGGCGCGCCTGGAAGGCCTGGTCCAGCTGCTGTGGGACCTGGGTCTGGAGATCGGCCACAGCATCCGCACCGTGGACGAATGCCTGAGCGAATCCGCCGCCGACATCACCGTGCTAACCAGCCTGCTGGAAGCGCGCCTGGTCACCGGCAGCACCCCGCTGTTCGAGGAGCTGCAGCGGCGCTACCGCGACGCCCTCGATCCGCAAGCCTTCTTCCAGGCCAAGACCGCCGAGATGCGGCTGCGCCACGCCAAGCACGAATACACGGCGTTTGCGCTCGAGCCCAACGTCAAGGAAAGCCCGGGCGCGCTGCGCGACCTGCAGGTGATCCTGTGGGTGGCCAAGGCCGCGGGCCTGGCCGACACCTTCGGCCAGCTCGCCACGCGCGGCCTGATCACGCGCATGGAAGCGCGCCAGCTGCTGGAAAAGGAAAGCGCCTTCAAGGACATCCGCATCCGGCTGCACCTGCACACCAAACGGCGCGAGGACCGGCTGGTGTTCGACGTCCAGACCGCGATCGCCGGCACCCTGGGCTTGAGCGCCAGCGGAGAAGGCCCGGACGCGCGGCGCGCCAGCGAATTCCTGATGCAGCGCTACTACTGGGCCGCCAAGACCGTGACCCAGTTGAATACGATCCTGCTGCAGAATATCGAGGCCCAGCTGTTCCCGCAGCCGGCGGTGGCCTTCCCGATCAGCGCCCACTTTACCCAGGTGGGCAGCCTGATCGACGTCGTGGCCGACGACACGTTCGAAAAACATCCCTCCGCCATCCTCGAGCTGTTCGTGGCGATGAACGAGCGCCGCGAACTCAAGGGAATGACGGCGCGCGCCACCCGCGCGCTGTGGCATGCGCGCACCTTGATCGACGAGGCCTTCCGCGCCGATCCGGTGAACAAGGCGCTGTTCCTGCGCGTGCTGCAGGCGCCGCGCGGCCTGGTGCATGCGCTGCGCCGCATGAACGAATTCGGCATCCTGGGCCGCTACCTGCCGGCTTTCCGCAAGATCGTCGGCCAGATGCAGCACGACCTGTTCCACGTGTACACCGTGGACCAGCACATCATGATGGTGATCCGCAACCTGCGCCGCTTCACGATGCCGGAACACGCCCACGAATACCCGTTCTGCAGCCAGCTGATCGCCGACTTCCACGACCGCTGGCTGCTGTATGTGGCCGCCCTGTTCCACGACATCGCCAAGGGCCGCGGCGGCGACCATTCCAAGCTCGGCATGGACGACGCAGAGCAGTTCTGCCGTGAGCATGGCCTGTCCGACGAGGACACCGAGCTGGTGGTGTTCCTGGTCGAGCAGCACCTGACCATGTCGACCGTGGCGCAGAAGCAGGACCTGTCCGATCCCGACGTGATCCAGGCCTTCGCCGCCGTGGTGAAGGACGAGCGACATCTCACCGCGCTGTACCTGCTGACGGTGGCCGACATCCGCGGCACCAGCCCCAAGGTGTGGAATGCCTGGAAGGCCAAGCTGCTGGAAGACCTGTACAAGGTCACCCTGCGCGTGCTGGGCGGCGAGCCGCATACGGCCGACCGCGAGCTGCGCATGCGCCAGAAGGAAGCGCTGGCCACCCTGCGCTTGTTCGGCCTGGAGGCCAATGCCCACGAAGCGTTGTGGAAGCAGCTCGACGTGGCCTACTTCCTGCGCCACGATGCTTCCGACATCGCCTGGCAGACGCGCGCCCTGGTCGAGAAGGTCGACAGCGACAAGCCGGTGGTGCGGGCGCGGCTGGCGCCGATCGGCGAGGGCCTGCAGGTGGCGGTCTATGTGAAAGACCAGCCCGACCTGTTCGCGCGCATCTGCAGCTACTTCGACCGCAAGAACTTCAGCATCCTCGACGCCAAGATCCACACCACGCGTCACGGCTATGCGCTGGACAGCTTCCTGGTGGCGGACGAGAACTTTGCCGGCAGCTACCGCGACATCATCAGCCTGATCGAGCACGAGCTGTGCTCCCAGCTGCTGTCGCAGGAAGCCTTGCCGCCGCTGGTGCGCGGCCGCCTGTCGCGCGTGGCGCGCACCTTCCCGATCACCCCGACCGTCGAATTGCGGCCGGACGAGCGCGGCCAGTTCCACGTGCTGTCGATCGCCGCCAACGACCGCATGGGCCTGTTGTATGCGATCGCCAGCGTGCTGGCGCGCTACCGCCTGAACCTGCACACGGCCAAGATCATGACCCTGGGCGAGCGCGTCGAGGACGTGTTCCTGATCGATGGCCCGGCGCTCAACAATCCGCGCACCCAGGTGCAGCTCGAGACCGATCTGCTCGACGCCCTCAAAGTTTGATTCACCTCTTTTTACAGTAAAGCTTGTCCGATGACCGAACCGCTCCGCCTCTCCAAACGTATGTCCGAACTCGGCCTGTGCTCGCGCCGCGAAGCCGATGAATGGATCGCCCGCGGCTGGGTGCGGGTGGACGGAAAGGTCGTCTCGGAACTGGGCAGCAAGGTGCTGCCTACCCAGGGCATCACGGTCGAGCGCCAGGCCGCGGCCGAGCAATCGAAGCGCGTGACCATCCTGATCAACAAGCCGGTCGGCTACGTCAGCGGCCAGGCCGAGGATGGCTATACGCCGGCCGTGGCCCTGATCAAGCCGGACAACCGCTGGGCCGACGATCCGGCGCCCGAGCAGTTCCACCCGACCCAGCTGCGCAGCCTGGTGCCGTGCGGCCGGCTGGACATCGATTCGGTGGGTCTGCTGGTGCTGTCGCAGGACGGCCGCATCGCCAAGCACCTGATCGGCGAGACCACCTCGGTCGACAAGGAATACCTGGTGCGGGTGCAGTACACGAAGCCGGGCAAGCTGCCGGACAGCGACCTCAAGAAGCTCAATCACGGCCTGTGGATGGACGGCAAACCGCTGTTGCCGGCCAAGGTGCGCTGGCAGAACGAGGATCAGCTCAGCTTTACCCTGCGCGAAGGCAAGAAGCGCCAGATCCGCCGCATGTGCGATATGGTGGGATTGAAGGTCGTGGGCCTCAAGCGCGTACGCATCGGCAAGGTCAAGCTGGGCAACTTGCCCGAGGGCCAGTGGCGCTACCTGGCCCCGGACGAGCAGTTTTAAGCCGCGCCTTGCAACGCCGGCTTGCCGTTCGGTAGCGGCGCCTCCCGGGCCAGCAAGCCCTCAGCCTTCAACTCTTCCCAGAACGCCGGCGGAATCGCGATGTCCATCAACGCCGCATTGCGCTGCAAGTGCGCCACGCTGCTGGCGCCGGGAATCGTCGCCGCCACCACCGGATGCGCCAGCCCGAACTGCAGCGCCGCCGCCGGCAGGTCGACCCCGTGGCGCGCCGCCACCTGGCGCAGGCGTTCGCGCTGCGCGATCTTGTCGGCGCCGGCCGGGCCATAGTCGTAGTTGGGGCCGCCGGCCAGGAAGCCGGAATTGAACGGGCCGCCCAGCACCACCTTCGCGCCGCGCTCCTCGCACAGCGGGAACAGCTCTTCCAATGGCGTAGTTTCCATCAGCGTGTAGCGCCCCGCCAGCAGGAAGATGTCGGGATCCGAATCGCGCAGCGCGCGCAGGCAGGGATCGACCGTGTTGACGCCCAGGCCCCAGCCCTTGATCACGCCCTCTTCGCGCAGCTTGACCAGCCCCTCGAAGGCGCCGCCACGGCCGGCCGCGATGGCGTAGTAGTGCTCGTACTCGGCCTGGCTGAAGCGGTCCGGCGACAGGTCGTGCACATAGACGATGTCGATGTGCGACAGCGCCATGCGCTGCAGGCTGTCCTCGATCGAGCGGCGGGCGCCGTCGGCCGTGTAGTCGGTGATGCGCCGGAACGGGAGGCCGCCGACAAAAGGATCGGCGATTTCGGGCGACTCGCTCGGCACCAGGATGCGGCCGACCTTCGACGACAGCGTGTATTCATTGCGCGGACGGCGCCGCAGGGCCTGGCCGAAACGGTGCTCGGACAGGCCGGCGCCGTAATGCGGCGCGGTGTCGAAATAGCGGATGCCGGCGTCCCAGGCGGCATCGACGGTGGCTTGCGCCGCCTCGTCGCTCGTGTGGTGGTACATATCGCCCAGGCCGGTGCCGCCCAGGCCGAGGCGCGTGATCGGTTGATAGCGTTGCGTCATTGTCCTGTCCTTTCTCGACTGCTCATGATGGGACAGATTCTGCACGGCGCATGACGATGCCGGCGCACGCCAGCGCTGCGGCGCACCATACGGCGCTGCGACGGGCGTCAGGCCGCGCGCCGGCTCTCGATCTGCACCAGTGCGGCGCCCAGGACGTCGAGGTCGACCGGCTTGGCGAACAGGTCGTGGAAGCCCGCCGCCAGCGCCTGCGCCCGGTCCTTCTCTTGCGCATAGCCGGTCACCGCGATCAGGATTGCCTGCGACGCGCCTGGCTTGGTGCGCAGCGCGGCGGCCAGCTCGTAGCCGTTCATCTCGGGCAGGCCGATATCGAGCAGGCACACGTCCGGCCCGAAGGCCGGCAGCACCGCCAGCGCCTGGCGCGCGGAATGGGCGACCAGCACCGTATGCCCCAGGGCTTCCAGCAGCAACGACAGGGTCACCGCCGCATCTTCGTTGTCGTCGACCACGCCGATGCGCAGCGGCGGCATGCCGCCCTTGTCGGCGCTGCGGTCGCGCGCCCGCCGCTCGACCTGGGGCCGGCTGGACAGCGGCAGGCCGACACGGAAGGTGCTGCCGCGTCCCGGGCCCGCGCTGCTGGCTTCGACCGTGCCGCCGTGCAGCTTGAGCAGGCTGCGCACCAGCGCCAGCCCGATGCCCAGGCCGCCCTGGCTGCGGTCCAGGCCCCGGCCCCCTTGCGCAAACAGGTCGAAGGCGCTGGCGATCAGTTCGGGGGACATGCCGATGCCGTCGTCCTGGATCTCGACCGCGAGCGCCTCGCCGTCCGTGCTCAGGCGCACCTCGATGCATCCGCCTTCGAGCGTGTACTTGGCGGCGTTGCTGAGCAGATTCGTCACGACCTGCACCAGGCGCTTGCGGTCGCCCACGACGATGGCGCGCGCCGGCGGCAGGTCCAGTGTCAGGCGGTGCTGGTGCTTCTCGATCAGCGGGCGCACCTGTTCGATGGCGTCGGCGATGACGTCCTTGAAGTCCAGTTCGCGCAACTCGAGTTCGACCTTGCCGCGGGTGACGCGCGAGACGTCCAGCAGATCGTCGATCAGCGACGTCATGTGGCCGGCCTGGCGCGCCACGATTTCGCTGGCGCGCTGCACCATGCCGGGGTCGAGGTGGAAGTTGGACAGCATGGTGGCGGCCGAGACGATCGGCGCCAGCGGATTGCGCAGCTCATGGGCCAGCATGGCGAGGAACTCGTCCTTGCGCTGGTCGGCCTGGCGCAGCGCCGCGATCAGGGAATCCTGCTCGGCCATCGCCTTGCGCAGCTCGATCTGGCTCATGACCTGGTGCGCCAGGGTGGCCAGCACGAAGCGCTCCTGTTCGCTCAAGCCCTGCGGCCGCGGCTTGTCGTCCAGCACGCACAAGGTGCCGAGCGGGACGCCGTCGCGCGTCCTGAGCAGCGCCCCGGCGTAGAAGCGCAGCCCGGCATCGCGCGTCACCAGCGGGTTGCAGCTGAAGCGCGGATCCTCGCGCGTGTCGGGCACGATCATCTGCTCTTCATCGAGCAGCGCGAAGCGGCAGATGGAGTCGTCCAGCGGCACCTCGCGCGTGCCCAGGCCAATCTCGGACTTGAACCACTGGCGGCCGCGCGCAATCAGGTTGACCGCGGCGATCGGCGCGGCCAGCAACTGGCTGGCCAGGCGCACGACGTCGTCGAACGAGCGCTCGGGCGGCGTGTCGAGGATGCCGTAGGAATCGAGGACGGCGAGGCGCGCTTCTTCGTCGAGGGTGGCGATACTTGGCGTCATTGATTGTGGGGGCTTCAAAACGGGCCGGGCGAACATGCCCACGGTCTTTCAATTATAGGAATAAAGCCCGATATGCTGCCACACGGAACGCCTGGAAAAGCTTGCCATGCGTACTGCAGTTGCGCTCAGCCCTTCGCAAGCTCGTAGAAGGTGACGCCCAGGATGGCGATGATGAAATAGATCGCGATATAGCCGGACCACATCATGATTTTGGCTTCGCGGCTGCCCTCACGCGCCAGTTGCGAATAATACTGCCAGGCGCATCCGGGCTCATAAGCATTGCGCTTGCGGTGCTTGTAGTCGATCACCTGGTTGGCGACACCGGCGATCAGCAAATAGATGCCGGCAATGATCCTCATGGTTTCCATTTCCATCCGCGGTCGCACGCTCCTTTCGTTCGATGATGGCGTCTCAGGCCACGCCCGGACGCAGCCGGCGCCACAGCGCCCGCGCCGCCGTATTCATCAGCCAGGAAAACACGGCGATCACGGCGCCGAACATGGCCGGCAGGATCGGCCCGGCCACGAAGCTCATGGCCAGCACGAAGCCCAGCAGGTATTCCGCATGCCACAGCCGCAGCACGAGGGCCAGCGCCAGCAGGCCGAAGAAGAGGTAGTCGACCAGCGGGCTGCCGGCCGCGAACAGCGCCGCCAGGATGCCGCCGTAGGCCAGCGCGCACAGGAAACCGGTGAGCGGCGCCGGCTTGAGCGGGCGTCCATCGCTAACGGCAAGCTGCGCGCGACGCTCGGCCCTGCCGACGGCCCACCAGGTCAGCAGCGGCACCAGCAGCAAGCCCCACCAGTTGGACACCGCGGGCAGGTCGGGATTGGCCAGCAGGTGGTGCGACAGCACGCCGCCATTCAGGTGTTCGCGGGCGAGCATGCCAAGCTGGACACACAGCGCCAGCAGGGTCAGGAGGGGACGGCGACGGCTGGCGATGGCGGCGTTCATGAGGTTCCCGGAGCTGGACGTTGAATCAAGCACAAGCGCCTCACACTACCAGAAGTCGCGGCCCCGATCCATGCCGACGCAGGATTCCATGCCGTCGACATAATGTGCATACGATTCAACCGCCCAGCACGGTGACGACCACCTTGCGCCGGTGCGGCGACGTGCGGTGTTCCCACAGGTAGATGCCCTGCCAGGTGCCCAGCAGCATCCGCCCTCCTCCCACCGGAATCGTCAGCGCGGTGTCGGTGAGCATGGTGCGGCCGTGGGCCGACATATCGTCCGGCCCTTCGGCGTCGTGGCGGTAGGCCGGATCGCCGTCCGGCGCCAGGCGGGCGACGATGGTTTCCAGGTCACGCCGCACGTCGCCGTCGGCGTTCTCGGTGAGCAGCAGCGAGCAGCTGGTGTGCTGCACGAAGACGTGGACCAGGCCGCATTGCAGCGTTGATGCCGCGACCACCGCGGCGACGTCGCGCGTGACGTCGCGGGTGCCGCGCCCATTGGTGGAAAACTCGAGGATGGTTTGATGCGTCATGCCGCTGTCCTTGAAGCTGTGAGGCCCCATCATAGCAGCGGCGCGCGTCCCGGCTAGTCCCGGCGCCGGTCGGCCAGGAACTGCTGCGCGCGCGGGTGGTGCGGATTGGCGAAGAACTCCTGCGGCGTCGCCTTTTCCAGGATTTTCCCTTCGGCCATGAACCAGACCCGGTCGGCGACGTCGCGGGCGAATCCCATCTCGTGGGTCACGCAGACCATGGTCATGCCCTCGCCCGCCAGGCCGCGCATCACCTGCAACACCTCGCCCACCATCTCGGGGTCGAGCGCGCTGGTCGGCTCGTCGAACAGCATGATCGGCGGACGCATGGCCAGGGCCCGTGCGATCGCCACCCGCTGCTGCTGGCCGCCCGACAGCGCGTTCGGATAGGCGTCGCGCTTGTGCGCCAGGCCGACCCGCTCCAGCAGCTGCATGGCGCAGTCGTGGGCCTCGGCCTTCGTCGCCCGCCCCAGCTTGACCGGCGCCAGCGTGCAGTTCTCGAGCACCGTCAGGTGCGGGAACAGATTAAAGCTCTGGAACACGAAGCCGATGCCGGCGCGCAGCGCGTTGACATCGAGGCCCCTCGCATGGATGTCGCGGCCGTCGATCTCGATCCGGCCGCCGTCGATTTCCTCGAGCCGGTTGAGGGTGCGGATCAGGGTCGACTTGCCGGAGCCGGAAGGCCCGCACACCACCAGCACCTCGTTCTTTTCGACGCGTTCGGTGATGTCTACCAGCGCGTGGTAGTCGCCGTAGTATTTATTGACTTTATCGAGAACGATCATCGTTGATGCACTTTCATGACGCCTGCGCAGCGCGCCGCTGCAGGCGTCGCTCGAGCAGGAAGGCCAGGCGGGACAGGCCGAAACACAGGATGAAATAGGTCAGCGCCAGGATCAGGTAGACCTCGACCGCCTGGGTGAACACCAGGGTATTGATCTGGGTGGCGATGAACGACACCTCGGACAGGCCGATGATGTAGCCGAGCGAGGTCGCCTTGATGGTCGAGACCAACTGGTTGACGATCGACGGCAGGCCATGGCGCAAGGTCTGCGGCAGCACCACGTGGCGCAGCGCGGCTCCATAGCCGAGCCCCAGCGAACGGGCGCTTTCCAGCTGCCCTTTCGGCAACGCGCGCAGGCCGGCGGCCACGATCTCGGCCAGGTAGATGCTGTCGAACACCACCAGCACCATCAGCATCGTGGTCGCCTGCGAGGTCTTGACGCCGGTGACGGCCGGCAGGAAGAAGTAGACCCAGAACAGCACCAGCAGCAGCGGCACCGCGCGCACCACCTGCACCAGGCCGGCCACCGGCAGGCTGATCGCGCGATACGGGCTGACGCGGGCGATGCCGAGCAGCAGGCCGAGCGGCATCGCCAGCACCAGCGCGGCGCCCGACAGCAGGACGGTCAGCGCCAGGCCGCCGAGCGGCCCCTCCGGATACTGGCCGACCAGGAAGTACAGCCAGTAGGTATCGATCAGTTCGAGCATCGGTCGCCTTTCATGCCGTGCGCACCGGATAGCGGCGCTGGAACAGGTGGGCGAGCAGCGAGATCAGGAGCGAGACCGTCAGGTAGGCCAGCGTGGCGAAGGTGAACGCTTCCAGGCTGCGAAAGCTGGCCGTCTCCACGCGCGCGGCCTGGTACATCAGTTCGGCGGCGCCGATGACGGTGGCCACGCTGCTGTCCTTCCACAGGTTGACGGTCTGCGACAGCAGCGGCGGCACCGAGGCGCGCAGCGCCTGCGGCAGCAGCACCAGGCGCACCGCGGCCGCGCGGCCCAGGCCGAGCGAGCGCGCGGCTTCGAGCTGGGTCGCCGGGACGGCGCGGATGCCGCTGCGGATGTCCTCGGCCATGTGCACGCCGGCGTACAGGCTCAGGGCGATGACGGCGCAGACCACCTCGGGATTGTTCGCGTACAGGACTTCGCGCGCACTTTCCGGCAGCAGTTCTGGAAAGGCGAAGTACCAGAACAGCAGGTGCGCCAGTAGCGGCACGTTGCGGATCGCCTCGACGAGCATAGCGCCGAGCGCGCGCAGCGGCGCGCTGGTCGAGGTGCGCATCACCGCCACCAGCGCGCCGAAGGGCAACGCGAAGGCGAAGCTGACGACGGTCAGCTGGATCGACAGGATGAGCCCCTGCACCAGCCAGTCGTGGTATTCGCCGGACTGCAAGATCGATGGATCGAAGAACAAGGCCGGCTCAGATCTGGTCGGTGTGGATCTTGAAGCTGCGCTTGGCCAGGTTGGTGCGGGTGCCCGGGCCATACCATTTATTGAACAGCTGCTCCGCGGCGCCGCTGCTTTCCAGCTCGCGCAGGGTCTGGTCGACCACCGCTTTCAGGCCCTTCTCGCCCTTGCGCAGGCCGAGCGCGATCGGCTCGTTGCCGATCGACGGCGCCAGGATGGTGAAGCCCTTGGCGGCCGGGCCCAGCTTGCCGTAGTCGGACAGCAGCGAGGATTCGTCGTTGACGTAGGCGACGCCTTTCCCCTGGCGCAGCGCCTGGAAGGCTTGCTGGGTATTCTCGAAGGTCACCACCTCGACGTTCGGGACCGCCTTGCGGATATTGGTTTCCTGGGTGCCGCCGCGCACGGTCAGCACCTTCTTGCCCGCCAGCTGGGCCAAGCCGGTGATGCCGCTGGCCGAGCGCACCATGACCTTGGAACCGGTCACGAAGTGGGTCAGCGCGAAGTCCACCTGCGATTCGCGCTCCTTGTTGTGGGTGAGCGAAGCGGCCAGGATGTCGACGTGGCCCTGCTGCAGCTCGGGGATGCGGGCCGCGACCGAAATCTGCTTGAACACCGGCTTGACGCCCAGCTTCTTCGCCACGGCGGTGGCGATGTCGATCTCGTAGCCGACCAGCTGGCGCGATTTGGGGTCGATGAAGCTGTTCGGTTCATCGGTGCCGAGCACGCCGAACACGATCTGCCCCTTCTTCTTGATGTCGGCCAGCTGGTCGGCCTGGGCCAGGCCGGCGGAAAGAAGCGCGCCCATGGCGAAGGTGCTGAGAACGAGGTGACGGCGGGTGAACATGCAGGCTCCGGCTGGGATAATGATGCAGCAAGTATAGAACAAACGCTTATAAGGAAAAACGACGGATTTACCATAAGAAAATGTCGAAAAACTCATATAGACCTGTGCCAGGCAGGCGACCCGTGCGCCTGTCGGCGCACATTGTTGTCATAATTACCTCAACCCGATCGGAGAAGCCATGCTCGTCGTAACCTACAATGTCAACAGCATCAACAGCCGGCTGGACGCCCTCGTCCAGTACCTCGGCGAGCGCCAGCCCGACGTCGTCTGCCTGCAGGAGCTCAAGGCGCCGCAAGACAAATTCCCGCTGCAGGCGATCCAGGACGCCGGCTACCACGCGCTCTGGCACGGCCAGAAGAGCTGGAACGGCGTGGCGATCATCACGCGCGAGCCGGCGCAGGAAGTGCAGCGCGGCCTGCCGGGCGACGAAACCGACGAACAAAGCCGCTACATCGAGGCGGTCTACAAGGGCATCCTGATCGCCGGCCTGTATCTGCCGAACGGGAATCCGGCCCCCGGCCCCAAGTTCGACTACAAGCTGGCCTGGATGGAGCGCCTGCGCCTGCGCGGGCTCGAACTGCTGGCGCAAGGCATACCGGCCGTGCTGGCGGGCGACTTCAACGTCATCCCCACCGAGCGCGACGTCTACAAACCGGAGCGCTGGGTCGACGACGCCCTGTTCCGTCCCGAGACCCGCGCCGCCTTCGAGCGCCTGATCGACCAGGGCTGGCTCGATTCGCTGCGCGCCATCCACCCGGACGAAACGATCTACACCTTCTGGGACTACTTCCGCAACGCCTTCGGACGCGACGCCGGCATCCGCATCGATCACCTGCTGCTCAGCCCCAAATTGCAGCCGGCGCTCAAGGACGCCGGGGTCGACAAGTTCGTGCGCGGCCGCGAAAAGCCGAGCGACCATGCGCCGACCTGGGTCGAACTGGACATGACGAAGGTCGCAGCCTGAGGATCCCGCCATCTTGACCGGCGCCTGCGCACGACGCCGCAGCGCCACCCCACCATCGCATAACAAGGAGCACACCATGAAAAAACTACTCATCGCCGCCGCCGTCCTGGCCCTGCCGCTGGGCGCCCAGGCGGTCTCGATGCCGGGCTTCTGCGCACGCGGCATCGGCTCCGCCGAAGCCAAGATCTGCCAGCATCCCGGCTCGGCCGAATCTGAAGGCCTGGTCTTCGCCCTGTACCGCGCCGCCCTCGAGAAACTCGACGCCGGCGCCGGCAAGGAACTGCAGGAGCAGCACACCAAATGGTGGGAAGGCGTCAAGGAATGCGCCGACGCCAAGGACATGAACGGCTGCATCAACAATGCCTACGGCAGCCGCATGCTGCAGCTGCAATCGGCCTACAAGCTGGTCAAGACCACCGGCCCGGTCGCCTTCACCTGCAGCGACGGCAGCAAGATCAGCGCCACCTTCCTCGACACCACCCCGGCCTCGATGGTCGCCACGCGCAACAAGGAAAACGTGCTGCTGCGCGGCGAGAAGATGGCCAGCGGGATCGCCTACGGCAACCGCAGCGAGGAATTCAAGGAACACCAAGGCAAGACCACCATCAAGTGGGGCGCCAAAGCCAAGGAACTGAGCTGCAAGAAGTCTTAAGCCGACGCCAGCTTCTCCTCAACGGACGAACATGCGTTAAGCTGTTCGCCCGTTTCTCTTTCTGCACCGACCATGCTCTCACCCGAACAGCTCTTCGGCTTCCTCGCCGCCGCCATCCTGATCACCCTTTCCCCCGGCCCCGACAACCTGATGGTGCTCAGCACCGGCATCGCGAAGGGCCGCGTGCGCGGCATCGCCTTCGGGCTTGGCTGCGCCTTCGGCTGCATCAGCCACACCGTGCTGGCCGTGATCGGCGTCAGCGCACTGATCGCCGCCTCGCCTGCGGCCTTCACCGCGCTCAAGGTGGCGGGCGGCCTGTACCTGATCTGGATGGGATGGGGCGCGATCAGGAGCCGCGGCGGCGCGCGCGTGACGACGGCCGGCGCACCGGACGAACCGGCCGGCCGGCTGTTCGTCAAAGGGCTGGTGGCGGCCGCCATCAATCCGAAGGTGGTCCTGTTCTTCCTGTCCTTCCTGCCGCAGTTCGTGGTGGCCGCGCGCGGCGACGCCAACCTGCAGATCGGCCTGCTGGGCATCGTGTTCACGCTGCAGGCGGCCGTCATCTTCGGCGCGCTCGGTTACTTTTCGGGGTCGATCGGCCAGTGGCTCAACCGCACGCCCACGGCCGGCATGTGGCTGGACCGGATCGCGGGGGCGGTGTTCATCGGATTGGGATTGCGCCTGATCGTAGCGCGCTAGGACGCAACGTCGCTCCCGCAAAGGCGGGAGCCTGAGTATCTCGCGCTACCGTACACGCTGACAGGCGCGCCATAGCATGCGAACTTGGGCTCCCGCCTTCGCGGGAGCGACGTGCTGCAAGCTTACAGCGAGATGGCGACCTGCGCGGCCTGGCCCTTGCGCGCCGGGACCTGCACTTCCAGCAGGTGCTGCTGGGCGTTGAAGACGAAGCTGGCCTTGCGTCCATCGACCGTCACGCCGCGCGGCCTGGCCTGCACGTTGTGCACCTTGAGCGCGAAGGCGCGCTCTTTCGCCTGCATCGCCTTGCCGGTTTCGGTCTTGAACCCGATCTCGAGCTGCCTGTTCGTGAACTTGCTGTCGAAACGCACGATCTCGTACTTGCCCTGCTCGTAGGCGCCCGCAGTCTCGCCATCGTCGTCGTACAGCTTGCCGTTCGAGGCGGCCACCGAGGCGTCGTGGTAGTAGTGCAGGTCGATCTCGCGGCCCGTATAGTCGCGCGTGGTCTGCACCACCTTCGCCATCGGCACGAAGGCGCCGGCGCGCACGTAGACCGGGATGTTGGCCTCGACCGGCTTCACGGTCTCGAGGATGCCGCCCTTGTGCGCCTGGCCGGTATGGAAGTCGAACCACACGCTGCCGCTGTTCGGGAAATAGACCTCGGCGCGGGTGGCGCCCGGGTGCACGATCGGCGTGACCAGGAAGTCCGGGCCCCACAGATAGGTGGTCGAACGCTCGGCCGGCTGGGCCGGGTCTAGCTCGACGAACATCAGGGGCCGCATCAAGGGCATGCCGGTCTGCTCGTTGTCGAAGGCGATCGTGTAGTTATACGGCAGCATCGCATAGCGCAGCCATACCGCTTCGCGCGCCAGCACCTTGGTCCGCTCGGAACGGAACACCGGCTCGGACGCCACCGCCTCTTGCGCATGCGGGCGGAAGATCGGCTGGAACACGCCGTACTGCAGCCAGCGCACGTACAGCTCGTCGTCCAGCACCGCGCCGGCGAAACCGCCGAGATCCGAGTGCATATACGCCAGGCCCTGCATGCCCATCTGCAGCGAGATCTCCATCTGCGACTGCAGGCCGCCCCAGCTGCGCGCGACGTCGCCCGACCATGGGATCATGCCGAAGCGCTGCGAACCCGAGTAGCCGGCGCGCATCAGGATGAAGGGACGCTCGGCCGGGAATTCCTGCTTGTAGCCTTCGGCGATCAGGCGCGCCCAGTCGTGGCCATAGACGTTGTGCACCTGGTCGGCCGAGCCGGTGGCGTGCTGCAGGCTTGACGGATGGACCTCGGGCTCGCCCAGGTCGCCCCACCAGCCGGTGACGCCGCCCTTCTTGAGGTCGCGGTAGATGCTCCACCACCAGTCGCGCCCCTCCTTCTTGTAGATGTCGATCAGGCCCGTGTTCCCGAAGTAGAAATCGTAGGTATAGGGCTGCCCCGCCTTGTCGGTCGCCAGCACCTTCTTCTGCACCGCTTCGTCCCAGCGTTTCGAAGTGGTCAGCACGAACGGCTCGGTCACGACCAGGGTCTTGACGCCCCTGGCCTTGAAGTCGGCCATCATTTTTTCGGCGTGCGGGAAGGTGTCGCGGTCCCAGGCCAGGTTGCCCATCGTGCCCTGCACGGTCTTCCCGAACCAGTAGAGGTCGAGGATGACGGCGTCGAGCGGAATCTTCTCTTGCGCGAACCTGTCGACCACGGCGCGCGTCTCGGCCTCGGACTTGTAGCCGAAGCGGCTGGCGAAGTTGCCGAAGGCCCAGCGCGGCGGCAGCGGCTGGCGGCCGGTCAGTCCGGTGTAGCCCGCCATCAGGTGGTCCCAGCTGTCGCCGGCCACGACCTGGTAGGTCTTGCGCCCGCCGATCACTTCATAGCGCAGGGTGCCGTCCTTGCGGCTGTCGAAGTCGAGCCAACCGATCTGCGGGTTGTCGAAGTGGATTGCATACTTCTTGGACGAGAGCGCGACCGGGATCGTGTAGTTGAGCAGCTCGGAGCGCTCGGCATAGCCGTAATGCGCCTTGTTGTAGAGCTGGAAGCGATGACCGCGGCGGTTCATGCCGACCGCGCGCGCGCCGGCGCCGTACAGGGCCTCGCCGTCGTCCAGCGCGAATTCGATGGTGTCGTGACCGTCGGCGCGGCCAAAGCCGCGCTTCTCGGCCACCAGCGGCTTGCCTTTATACGCATAGCTGATGCGGAACGGCTGCTTGTCGACCGTGACGCTGATGCCGCCGTCCACTGCGTAGGTGATGCGGCCGCCCTCGTCCTTCAGCGTGGCCTGCACCTGCACCGGCGCCAGGATCACCGCATGCGAGGCCGGATCGAAGCGCTCGCCCTTGGGGATGAAGGTGGTCTCGACGATCGTGCTCGAATACGGCTTGATCAGGTAGCGGCCGTCATTGGTCGCGATCTCGAGGGTGTTCTGGTTGCGCGTCACGCCTGCCAGTTGGCGTTCGGCGTTCTGGGCGGATGCCAGCGGGCTGGCGGCGAGCGGGATGGCTGCAAGGCTGAGCGCCAGGCGGGCAATCGGGGCTTTGGTCATGTCTTCATTATCGTTGTGGTGGGGTGCAGGCGAGAGCATGACAGAATTCGGCCCGCACAGACAGTCTTGACGCAAACGAAACGCCCCGCGCCGCCTGAGGGCGAGCGCGGGGCGCTGAAGACAATCTGAAGAATCGGTGGCTGCCTTTGGATCCGACCTTAGTTGGTTCCCAGCGTCAGCTGCATCAGGCGGCCCTGGCCGTCGGCGCGCTCGTTGGTCACCACGATGATGCGGCCGTCCGGATCCTGGGCGAGCGCCGAGACCGACGGGGTGCTGTATTCGTCGTCGGTCTTGCGCTCGTAGCCCGGCACCAGCTTCGAGATGTCGGCCCAGGTAGTGCCGCCGTCCTTCGACCAGGCCAGGTAGGGCCGGCCGTGCATCTTGTCGAAGCCGCCGACCACCAGGGTGTCCGGCTTGCCCTTGAGCGGCAGGAAGGCGCCGATATAGGGATAGCCCTTGCCGTCCGAGAGTGGTTCGTGGATCACGAACTTGAAGCTGTTGCCGTTATCGGTACTGCGCAGCAGGCCGCCCTCGACGCCGACGAACACCGTCTGGGTGTCGGGCACCGATTCGATGAACTGGACGTTGCGGTTTTCCATCTCGGGCAGAGTGATCGGCAGCTTGTCCTCGCTGGCCAGCGCGCCGCCGTCGGCCGTCAGGCGGTAGGCCTCGACGAAGGCCATGTCGAGCGGGCACTCGCCACCCACCAGCACGCGGTCGCCCAGCACGTGGAATTTGCTCGGGTAGCACATCTGCGAATCCTTCGAGCCGCGGATCACCTGCCAGGTAGCGCCCTTGTCCTTCGAGGTGAGCAGGTTGTTGCCGGCGCCGGCATTGCTGTACAGGCGGTTGTTGGCCCCTTTCAGGTCCTGCATCGACAGGGTCTCGCAGAAGTACGGGTTGCAGGTGCGCAGGTCGCCGTCGCGTGGCAGAAAGCTGGCGGTATTGGCCACCAGGGTGCAGGTCGAGTGGCCGTTGCTGGCGTCAAGCGTGTCGGCCCACGGCTGCATCAGCCACATGTCGCCGCCCACCATCTTGAGCTTCGGCGAACGCATGATGAAGTCGCCCACCGGGCCCATGGCGCAGGCGCCCAGGCCCACCGGGCTCCAGGTGGAACTCGCCGACAGCGGCAGCTTCGCGCTCAGGACCGCCGAGCCTTCGGTCGCACTGTTGGCCAGCGACAGGTAGGCGCTGCCGCCATGGAACACCACGCTGTCCATCGCGCGCGCGGTGCTCGAGAGCGTGTCGAGTTTCGTGACCACCGGCTCCACCGCGACGGGCGGCGGCGACACTGGTGGCGCCTGGTAGTCGTTGCCCGAGCCGCCGCAGGCGGCCAGCAGCAGCGCGCAGGCCGCGCCCATGACGGTGGAGGTAAGGTGTCGGTGCATGCGAATCCCCAATCAGATGAAGCGATGAAGCGATGAAGGGCCGCAGCGCGGCCCTTCGCCCGAAGAGTGGCATTCTAGGCAAGCCACCTGCTTCGTGTGGGGGATTATTGTCGGCAGAATGTCGTGAAAATGTAAGCGGACTGCCGCTCGGTTGCCGCCTAGTTGCCGCCCAGGGTCAGCTGCATCAGCTTGCCCTGGCCTTCGCCAAGCTCGTTCATCGTCAGCAGGATGCGGCCCTGCGGATCTTCGGTGATGGACTTGATCATGACGGTGGCCCCGGCCGGCGGCGTCTTGCCGTGGTTCGGCGTCAGGTTCGAGATATCGGTCCAGGACGTGCCGCCATCCTTCGACCAGGCCAGGTACGCCATCTGGGTGGCCTTGTCGAAGCCGCCGATCACCATCGTATCCGGCTTGCCCTTGAGCGGCAGGAAGGCGGTGATATAGGGGTAGTTCTTGCTGCCCGACAGCGGCTGCTGGATCACGAACTTGAAGCTCACGCCATTGTCTTCGCTGCGCAGCAGGCCGCCCTCGACGCCGATGAACACGCGCTTGGTGTCCGGCACCGATTCGATGAACTGGACGTTTCGGTTCTCGAGCGCCGGCAGGATCAGCGCCAGCCTGGCGTCGCTGGCGAGGGCGCTGCCGTCGGCATTGAGCTGGTAGGCCTCGACGAAGGCCATGTCGAGCGGGCACTCGCCGCCGACCAGCACGCGGTCGCCGATCACATGGAACTTGGTCGGGGTGCATACCATCGAGGCTTTCTGGCCGCGCATCACGGTCCAGGTATTGCCGCCGTTATTCGAGGTGAACAGGTTCACGCCCGCGCCCGGATTGCTGTACAGGCGCTTGCCGTGCAGCTTGACGTCCTGCATCGACAGGGTTTCGCAGAAGCCGCCGGTGCAGACGCGCAGGTCCTGGTCGCGCGCCACGAAGCTGGCGCTGCTCGCCATCAGGGTGCAGGTCGAACTCTCGTTCTTCGATTCCGGCAGGTCGGCCCACGGCTGCATCAGCCACATATCGTCGCCGACCATCTTGAGCTTCGGCGCGCGCACGATGAAGTCGCCCTGCTTGCCCATGGCGCAGGCGCCCAGCGGGACCGGGGTCCAGCTCGACGAACTGGTGACCGGCAGCGTCGCCTTGAGCACGGCCGAGCCTTCGGTCTTGCTGTTGGACAGCGACAGATAGGCGCTGCCGCCGTGATAGGCGACGCTTTCCATGCCGCGCGCGGTGCTGGTCAGGGTCGTGATGGTGGTGGCGGAAGGCGGCGGCTGGACCCCGGCCGGCGGCGCGTCGTCCATGTCGTCGGAGCCGCCGCAGGCAGCCAGCAGCAGCGCGCAGCCCATGGCCATGGCGGTATGTTTGATATGGTGATGCATGCGTGTCCCCTGTCCTGGAATGTGTAATGACGAACAGGGGAATTCTAGGCAAGCGGGCTACCGCATGTTCCGGATTATTGTCGGCGGAATGTCGCGAAACTGTAAGGACGACAACCGGCCGTCAGCGCAGGTACGGCACCACATTGCGCGCCACGCGCGCCGTCTCGGCATCGTCCAGCGGCAGGCGCAGGAAGGCGTCCCAGCCGCCCGCCGATTCGAGGTCGGCGCCGGGATGGGGATCGGAACCGTACAGCACCCGGTCGAGGCCAAGTTGCCGCAGGCGCCGCACCAGGCGCCGCGCCTCCTCGAGCGGCAGGTCGGCCTGCACCACCGTCGCCACGTCGAACCAGACCTGGCGCATGCGCGGATCGCCGCGCGCGGCCGCCTCGGCCAGCACCGCCAGCGCTTCGCGCGCCGGCGTGTCGCCGAAGCCGGGGCCGTTGCCGGCCAGGTGCGAGACCTGCACCGGCACGTCGGGCGCATACGGCAGCACCTGTTCCAGCAGCACGCGCGCCTGGGCGGCGCCATACGGCCGCCCCAGGACGCGCGAGGCGCGCATGTCCATCACGATCGCCATGCCGCGCGCATTGGCCGCGCGGAATACCTGGCGCAGGCGCTCGACGTGGGCGGGCTGGTCGAGCTGGACGTCGGAAACGGCGAAATCGAGCTTGATGCCGCGCCCGAAACCGGGACTGGTCGCGCAGCGCCCCAGTTCGAGCAGCGCATAGTCCTTGAGCGGATTGAAGCTGCACAGGGCCACCAGGCGTTCGGGGTGCCGCGCGGCCTGGGTCGCGACCCA
Organism: Massilia sp. UBA2604; assembly: GCA_002339265.1. Classification (GTDB taxonomy): domain Bacteria; phylum Pseudomonadota; class Gammaproteobacteria; order Burkholderiales; family Burkholderiaceae_D; genus Telluria. The sequence continues at coordinate 31,208 of DDKG01000252.1, forward strand.
GTCGTTCTCGGCGCGCACCCGGGCGTATTCATGGTCGATGGTGCGCGCCGGCAGGCCGTAGGCATACGCCGCCGACAGCACCGCCGCGCGCCCGACGCCGGCCGCATCCAGCTGCGCCACCAGCTCGTCGGCGCCGATCGGCGCCAGCGCGATCGAGGACGACATCCAGGCCGCCGCCGCGGGGCTGAACAGGTGCTGGTGGTGATCGGCGGCCGGCGTCAGGCGCGCCGGGGCCGGGGCCAGGCCCTCGGTGGCGCCGGCCGGGCACGATGCCGCCACGGCCATGGCGGCGCAGAACATGGCGCCGGTGGTGATGCTCAATCGCCTCATGCAAACCTCGATGTCTGGTAACCCGGATCATGTTAACGCAATGTCACCACCCGCTGTCAAGGCTGCGGATTCCATCCGGATGGCATAGAATCATCGGATTTTGCGCCGCACCCAGCCGGCGCCGTTGTCAAAGGAATCATATGCAGCACCAGCCGCAGCACCAGCCGACCACCGGGTCCGGCGTCGCCGTCACCCAGACCCGCTCCTTCCTCACCATTGCCCTGATCGAACTGTGGGAACGCTTCGGCTACTACGGCATGCAGGCCCTGATCGTCTACTTCATGGTGCAGCGCCTGGGCTTCGACGATACCCGCGCCACCCTGGTCTGGGGCGCGGCCGCGGCACTGATCTACGTGGCCCCGGCCATCGGCGGCTGGATCGGCGACAAGGTCCTCGGCACCCGGCGCTGCATGATCATCGGCGCCATCATCCTGTCGCTGGGCTACGCCCTGATGGGGATCCCGGTCACCGGCACCTGGCTCACCTTCGTGGCGCTGGGCGTCATCGTGGTCGGCAACGGCCTGTTCAAGCCCAACACCGCCAACCTGGTGCGCAAGATCTACGAGGGCGACGACGCCAAGATCGACAGCGCCTTCACCATCTACTACATGGCGGTCAACGTCGGCTCGACCGTCTCGATGCTGGCCACGCCGGCGATCAAGGACCATTTCAATGCCACCTCCGGCGGTGACCTGGGCTGGCACATGGCGTTCGCCGTGTGCAGCGTCGGCCTGTGGGTTGGCCTCCTCACCGTCGGCGTGCTGCGCCGCACCGTGAACCATATCGGCTCGCCGCCGGACGAACTGCCGCTGGACTGGAGCAAGCTGGCGTGGGTAGCGGGCGGCGGCGTGCTGACCGTCATCGCCTCGACCTTCATCCTCGAATACCAGTGGCTGGCGCGCCTGTTCGTCTACGCCGCCGGCCTGGTGGTGCTGGGCATCTTCATCCACCTGATCCGCACCAGCCAGGCCAGCGAGCGCGCCGGCCTGGTGGCGGCGCTGGTGCTGACCTTGCAGACGGTGTTCTTCTTCATCTTCTACCAGCAGATGTCGACCTCGCTGTCGCTGTTCGCCCTGCGTAACGTCGATCTCGACTTCACCCTGTTCGGCAGCCACCTGTTCACCTGGTCGCCGGCCCAGTTCCAGGCGCTCAATGCGATCTGGATCATGGTCCTCTCCCCGGTGCTGGCCTGGTTCTACGCGCGTTCGAGCGGCAGCCGCCTGGACCTGTCGATCGCCGCCAAGTTCGCGCTCGGCTTCGCGGTGGTGGCCGCCGGCTTCTTCACCTATGGCTTCGCCGGCGCCTTCGCCGTCAATGGCCTGACCTCGTCGTGGATCATGATCGCGGGCTACGGCCTGTATTCGCTGGGCGAGCTGCTGGTGAGCGGCCTGGGGCTGGCGATGATCGCGCGCTACGTGCCGGCGCGCATGGGCGGCTTCATGATGGGCGCGTACTTCGTCGCGGTCGGCATCTCGCAATACCTGGGCGGCCTGGTGGCCACCATGGCCAGCGTGCCGGAAGGCGTGACGGATCCGCTGCAGACCCTGCCGATCTATACGAGCCTGTTCAACAAGCTGGGCCTGGCGGCGATCGCCTGCACCTTCATCGCCCTGGCGGCGCTGCCGCTGATGCGGCGCCTGACGGCGGCGCACCACGCGCACGCCTGATCACACGCATCAGCGCATGCGGTAAGATGGTGGGCTTCTTCCCCACCATCTTTCAGCATGTCTCTCATTTCCACTCCCCAGCTCCAGCTTGCACAGCGCGTGCACGCGATCGAACCGTTCCGCGTCATGGAGATGGTCAAGGCGGCCGGCGCGCTCAAGCGCGCTGGCCACGACGTCATCAGCATGAGCGTCGGCGAGCCGGACTTTACCGCGCCCGACATCGTGGCCAGCGCCGCGATGGAAGCCATCCGCGGCGGCGTCACCCAATATACCGAGTCGCTCGGCCTGCTGGAGCTGCGCGAGGCAATCTCCGGCCACTATGCGGCCATGCAGGGCCTGGACATCGACCCGCGCCGCATCGTGATCACGGCCGGCGCCTCGGCCGGCCTGCTGCTGGCCTGCGCCGCGCTGGTGTCCGAGGGCGACGAGGTGCTGATGCCCGACCCATCCTATCCTTGCAACCGCCATTTCGTGGCCAGCTTCGGCGGCAAGCCGGTGCTGGTGCCCACCTCGCACGAAGACCGCTACCAGCTCGGCGCCCGCCACGTGGCCGAGCTTTGGTGCGAACGCACCCGCGGCGTGCTGGTGGCTTCGCCCTCGAATCCGACCGGCACCTCGATGACGCCAGACCAGCTGCGCGACATGCTGGCGGCGGTGCGCGCACGCGGCGGCTTCGCCATCGTCGACGAGATCTACCAGGGCCTGTCCTACGACCACCAGCCCGTAAGCGCGCTGGCGTTCGACCTAGATGCGATCACGGTCAACAGCTTCTCCAAGTATTTCAATATGACCGGCTGGCGCCTGGGCTGGCTGGTGGTGCCCGACAGCCTGGTGCCGACCTTCGAGAAGCTGGCCCAGAACCTGTTCATCTGCGCGCCCACCGTGGCCCAGCACGCGGCGCTGGCCTGCTTCCAGCCCGAGGCGCTGGCCATCTTCGAAGAGCGCCGGCGCGAATTCCAGCGCCGCCGCGACTATCTGGTGCCGGCGCTGCGCGAACTCGGTTTCGGGGTGCCGGTGATGCCGGACGGCGCCTTCTACGTCTACGCCGACCTCGATCGCGTGACGCACCCGCTGCGCGGCGACAGTGCGGCATTCAGCATGGCGGTGCTGCAGGACGCCCACGTGGCGATCGTGCCCGGCGACGATTTCGGGGTGGCGGCGCCGCAGCGCCATGTGCGGTTTTCGTATGCGACGAAATACGAGCGGATCGAGGAAGCGGTGGCGCGCCTGGGACGTTTGTTTGGCCGATAGGGTCAGGACGTGTGCGCCACGCCTGCCAGCAGTTCGATCAACACTCCCGGCGCCACCGGCTTGACCAGGTAGCGGTCGAAGCCGGCCGCCAGCGCGCGCTCGCGGTCTTGCGGCTGGCCGTAGCCCGACAGGGCGATCGTCAGCGGCCGCGCACCGCTGCCGGCCCCGGTGCCGATACTTGCGGCGCGCAAGCGCGTCATCAGCTCCAGGCCGTCCAGGCCCGGCAGGCCGATATCGCACACGACCGCGTCGAACCGGCCTTCCAGCGCCAGCGCCAGACCGGCATGGCCGTCGCCCGCGATTTCCACCTGGTGGCCTTCGACTTCAAGCAGCATGCGCAGCACGTCCGAGGCGTCGGCATTGTCTTCCACGATCAGGATCCGGCGCGCGGCGCCGGCAACCGGCGCGGCGGCGTCGGCGACGGCGCCGGGCGGCGCGGCGCTCGACAGCGGCAGCGACACGGTGAAGGTGCTGCCCTGGCCCAGTCCCGGGCTGGCGGCGCCGACGGTGCCGCCGTGCATGGTGACCAGGTTGCGCACCACGTTCAGGCCAACGCCAAGCCCGCCCTCCGAGCGCGCCAGCGTGCGCGGACCCTGGGTGAACAGGTCGAAGGCGCGGCCGATGGTTTCATCGGACATGCCGGAGCCGTTGTCGTCGATGGTGACCGTCACGCCGCCCTCGGCGCGGACCTGCGCCGCGACCGCGATCCGGCCGCCATCTTGCGTGTATTTCGAGGCGTTGTTGAGCAGATTGGTGAACACCTGGGTCAGGCGCACCCGGTCGCCTTCGACCACCAGGCCATCGGTCACAGAGGCGATCACCAGTTCCTGGCCGCGCTCGCGCACACGCGGCATGACGGTTTCCGCCGCATGCTCGATCAGCTCGGCCAGCCGCAGCGGCTCGACCGCGAGCGTGATCTTGCCGCTACTCAGGCGCGCGGCGTCGAGCAGGTCATCCAGCAGGCGCGCCATATGGCCCACCTGGCGCTGGATCACCCCGGTCAGGCGCTCGAGGGTCGAGGTATTGACCGGCGCGCGCTCGAGCAGGCTGGCCGACACGTTGATCGGCACCAGGGGATTGCGCAGCTCGTGCGCCAGCATGGCGAGGAATTCGTTCTGGCGGCGGTTGGTTTCCTCGGCGTCGTCGCGCGAGGTCTGGGCGTCGACGGCAGCCAGCACCAGGTGTTCATTGGCCTCGCGCAGGCTAGCGGTCAAGGCCAGGCTGGCGGCGAGATCGCCGCGCAGGCTCGCGTTTTCGAGTTCCAGCGCCGCCAGGCGGAGCGCCAGGGTGCCGTCGTCGTTGCCTCGGGTCGCCGCCATGAGATTCATTCAGGATGTCCCGCGCGATATCGGCAGCCCGTGCAGCACGCCTTCGTATTCGGTCGCGACCGGCGCGATATGGATGCCGTCGTCGCCAATGTGGAATTCGCGCAGGTCGGTGCTGTGGGCGCTGCCGCGTACCTTGACCACCGAGATGAAGCGGCGGAGCTGACCGCGGCTTTCACCGAAGCGCATCAGGACGATGGCGTCGGTCAAATAGGCGATTTCGGCCTGGCTGAACCTGAGCTGGGTGAAGTCGTCGTCCAGGCCCATCGTTACCAGCACGCTGACGCCGCGCTTGGCCAGCGAGGACAGCATCTGGAACACGGTCGCGCGCAGCTGGTTGCGGCCTTCCGGCGCCAGGTACAGCGCCAGCTCGGACAGCGAATCGACCACCACCCGGCGCGCGCCGCTGCGGTCGATCGCCTCGTTCATCTCGTCGAGCAACTCGTCGACCGTCAGGTCGATCTTGCGGCTCTCGACCATCTGCACGTCGCCACTGGCAACGAGCTGCGCCAGTTCGGCATTGCGCAGGCGCGAGGCGCCCTTCTCGAACGAGACCGCGACGCCCTTCTCGCCCAGCCGCGCGCCCTCTTGCAGGAAGCGGGTGCCGAGGATGGTCTTGCCGCAGCCGCTCGGCCCCGACACCAGCAGCGAGTGGCCCTGCGGCAGGCCGCCGTGGAGCAACCCGTCGAGGTCGGGCGTGCCCGTAGGGATGCGCGCGGCGTCGCGGTCGACCCGCGCGCCCTGGTGATGGTCGGCCGCCAGCGGCGGCAGGATGCGCGGATACACGCGGATGCCGTCGTCGGTGATGCGGAAGGTGTGCGAGCCGCCCAGGTGGGCCTGGCCGCGCATCTTCACGACGCGCATCTTGCGCACCACTGAATTATCCTCGTGCACCGGGGTCAGCGCGATCATGCCGTCGGCCACCGTCATGATCGGGCTGGCCTCGGCATCGCCGTGCAGGTATTCGCCGATCAGGAAGGTGGTCGCCTGCCAGCTCGTCATACGGGTGCCGAGTTCCTGGATGAAGTGCTGCAGGTCGGCCACGCCCTCGTTGCCGGCGCGCGCCGTCTGCGCCACCGAGCGGAAGGAATCGACGAACACCAGGCTCGGCGAAAAATCCTCGACTTCCTTCATCAGGCGCGCCAGCACGCCGCTGAAGTCGCCGGAGCGCAGGTCCTCGGCCAGGTTCACATAGCGCACGCAGGCGCCGACCATGTCCATGTCGAAGAACGAGTACTGCTGCTGATAGCGCAGCATCTTGAGCGGCGGCTCGCCCAGCACCGTGAAGAACAGGGCGCGGCGCTCGTTGCTGGCCAGCGAAAACATGATCTGGTGGGCGAGCGTGGTCTTGCCCGATCCCGGCGGTCCGGCGATCAGGTTGAAGGAAAATTCGCTCAGCCCTCCCCCCAGGAGAACGTCGAGCCCTTGCACGCCTGTGCTCAGCTTTCCAAGGGATACTTTATCGCTCATTACTTGTGCTCCTGTGCATTCTTCTCTTCCCCGTCCCGCGCGGCGGCATCGAGCAGGCGCCGTGCGAGGGCCTGGCCGATCAGGGACGCCAGCAACTCGGTAAACGTCTGGAGCAATGCCGCATGCGCGGCTTGTGCTTGGTCGGGTGACACGCTGGCGAGCAGCTCGTCCAGCGCGGTGATTTGGGAGTCGCGGGTCTTGCATGGCGGCGTGTCCGCCAGCCATTTGAATTCGGGACCGACGAGACGGCATGCCCGTGCGTACAGCGCACAGAAGCCGCTGTCACCGATGAGCGGACCCAACTGGTCGGCCAGGCGCCGCCAGGATTGGATGAGCTTGATATGCTCTTCAGAACGCCCGGGGCCGCCCTTACTCGTCATCATGTCTGGGTTGAATAGCAATTGCTGCCGTTGTCATCATGAATAGTCCATGCACACCGTCGTGCGGGATTGCCGTGCGTTTGCCCGGCGAAGATTGACGAACATTATATCTTGGCTTTCTACCATTCCTCGGGCGCCCGGCGAATAAATGTGCGTCGCAACATGCATCAGTACAAGTATTTACCTTGAAAAGCCGTGGTAGGCAGGCCCGTCTTTCCCCGCTAAGATGTGTATTGCCGAGCAATCATGCTCTTAAACAAGCAGGGGATCAATGGGAAACAAGAAAAAGCTGGGCGCAGCCGTTTCGGCCGCTTTCGTGATGATGGGCCTGGCGCTGGCGCCAGCGGCCATGGCGGCCACGAGCGCGCCGGCGACGAGCCAGGCGACCAGCGCGGCCGACGCGCGCTTCAAGGACATCTACACCAAGGAATGGCAGTGGCGCATCGCCGAGCGCCTGGCGCGCGACGACAACGCGCCCAACGCGCATCCGGGCTATGCCCGGGTCGACGCCGCGGCGCAGGAAGCGCGCCGCGTCTACTGGGCCGGCATCCTGAAGGAGCTCGATGCGATCCAGCCCGCCGCGCTGTCGCCGGCCGAACGCATCAACTTCGCGGTCTACCGCGCCCAGATCGCCGCCCTGCATGACGCCCAGCGTTTCCGCGAATACGAGCAGCCGGTCAATGCCGACACCGCGTTCTGGTCCGACGTCGCCTATGCCGCGCGCCGCACCCCGAAGAACGCCGACGAGTACCGCAACTACCTGGCCATGCTCGAAGGGCTGCCCGCCTACTTCGACCAGGAGCTGGACAATATGCGCGCCGGCCTGGCGCGCGGCTTCACCCCGCCCAAGGTCACCCTGGCCGGTCGCGAAGGCACCCTGACCTCGGTGGTCGACGCGAAGACGCCGCAGGACGTCGTGTTCTACAAGCCGTTCAGGCAGATGCCGGCCACGATCCCGGCCGCCGAACAGGAAGCGCTGCGCGCCCAGGCCGCAGCCCTCATCGCCGGCAAGATCCAGCCGGCCTACGCCAGGGCGCTGGCCTACTTCCGCGACGAGTACGTGCCGAAGGCGCGCACCACGCTGGCGGCCCAGGACATGCCGGGCGGGAAAGCCTACTACCAGTCGAAGATCGTGGAATTCACCACGACCAACATGACGGCCGAGCAGATCCACGCGACCGGCCTGGCCGAGATGGCAAAGATCCGCGCCGAGATGCACGACATCATGAAGCAGGTCGGCTTCAAGGGCGACTTGCAGGCCTTCCTGCACTTCCTGCGCACCGATCCGCAGTTCTACGCCAGGACGCCGCAAGAGCTGCTCAAGAGCGCGGCCTGGACCTCCAAGAAATTCGACGCCAAGGCCGACCAGTTCTTCGGCCACCTGCCGCGCCGCCGCTTCGCGATCGTGCCGGTGCCCGACGACCAGGCGCCATTCTGGACCGCCGGCCGCGGCGGCCCGGGCACCTACTGGGTGAACACCTATAACCTGCCGGCGCGGCCGCTCTACAGCCTGCCGGCCCTGACCCTGCACGAGTCGGCGCCGGGCCACGCCTTCCAGATCCCGCTGGCGCAGGAACAGAAAGGTGTGCCGCCGTTCCGCCGCGCCTATATCTCGGCCTATGGCGAAGGCTGGGCGCTGTACACCGAACGCCTAGGCACCGAGATGGACATCTACGAAACCCCGTACGAGGTGTTCGGCATGCTGAGCTACCAGGCCTGGCGCGCCTCGCGCCTGGTAGTCGACACCGGCGTGCACGCCAAGGGGTGGACCCGCGAGCAGGCGCAGAACTACCTGCTGCAGAACACCGCGCTGTCGAAGCACGAGGTGGAGACCGAGGTCGATCGCTACATCTCATGGCCGGGCCAGGCGCTGTCGTACTACCTGGGCCAGATGGCGATCCAGGAAGCGCGCGCCCGCGCCGAGAAGGCGCTGGGGTCGAAGTTCGACATCCGCAACTTCCACGACACCGTGCTGCACGTGGGTTCGGTGCCGCTGCCGGTGCTGCAGCAGCGGATCGACCAGTTCATCGCTGATGGTGGGCCGAGTCCGTATCCGAAAGAAGGCTAATCGCCTGAAGGAAAAGGGCCGCATCGCGCGGCCCTTTTTCATCCTCCGAACAGCTTGAATTTCAGCTGGAACGATATCCCGCCATACAGGCGGTCTTTATAGTTCGGGATGATCCCGACGTTGACGCCGACCCGCTTGTATTCATAGGTCAGGGTCGGGATCGCGCCCGGGAACCAGCCGCCGTCGCGCGTCTTCGGGTAGCCGTCGAAGGCCGCCAGCGCCAGGCCCACGCGCACCGGACCGACCGCATACGGCTGCCAGATCACGCCCGCGTAATTCGACCAGGCGCGGTCGCTGTTGTAGAAGCGGCCGGCGGTGGCCGTCATCGTGCCCTTGAAGCGGTACTCGAAGGCCACGCCCTTGTTGTTGTCGTTCAGGTCCTTGTCGCCGTCGAAGTGCGCGGTATAGAAGCCGGTGTCGATCCACAGCTCGCTCGTCGGCGACGGATCGATCTTCGTGAAGAAGTCAGCGGCGGATGCCGCCGGCGCGGCCAGGCAGGCGCAGATGGCGGCAAGCGAAAAGAAGGCGCGGCTCAATCGTCGGCTCCTGGATCAAGGTGGGGAAACATCACTTCGGTGAAGCCGAAGCGGGAAAAGTCGCGGATCCGCATCGGATACAGGATGCCCAGCAAGTGGTCCACTTCGTGCTGCACCACGCGCGCGTGGAAACCGTCGGCGTCACGCACGATGCGCTTGCCGAACTGGTCGAAGCCCTCGTAATGCAGGCGCGTATGGCGCGGCACGCTGCCGCGCAGGCCTGGCACCGACAGGCAGCCTTCGACGCCCTCTTCCATTTCGTCGGACAAGGGCGTCAGCACGGGATTGATCAGGACCGTTTCGGGCACCGGCGGCGCGTCGGGATAGCGCTGGTTGCTGCCGAAGCCAAAGATCACCAGTTGCAGGTCGACGGCGATCTGCGGCGCGGCCAGGCCGGCGCCGTTGGCGGCGTGCATGGTCTCGAACATGTCGGCGATCAGGGCATGCAGCTCGGGTGTGTCGAACTGCGTCACCGGTTGCGCGACCCGCAGCAGGCGCGGATCGCCCATCTTCAGGATGTCTCGTACTGTCATGCCAATCCCCTTCCTTCCAGCAGGCCCACCAGCGAGGCACGGAAGCCCTCGGCCGTTTCCGGGTGCTTGAGGCCGATCGCGGCGGTGGCCTGCAGATAGCCCAGCTTGGAACCGCAGTCGTAGCGCTGGCCGGCGTAGCGGTAGGCCAGCACGCGTTCGTCACGCAGCAGGGCCGCGATGCCGTCGGTGAGCTGGATCTCGCCGCCGGCGCCCTTGCCGATGTTTTCCAGGTAGCCGAAGATCGAGGGCGACAGCACGTAGCGGCCTACTACGGCCAGGGTCGACGGTGCGTCCGCCGGCTGCGGCTTCTCGACGATGCCCGATACCAGCTCCAGGTCGGTGCGGTAGGGCGAGGCGCTGACGATGCCATACTGGCGGGTATGCTCGCGCGGCACGTCCTGCACCGCCAGGATGCTGCTGCGCTCATAGCCGTAGACGTCGGTCATCTGGGCCAGGACCGGTTTCTGGCCCTCGGCGGTGTCCATGAAGTCATCCGCCAGCAGCACGGCGAACGGCTCGTCGCCCACCACGGGCCGCGCGCACAACACCGCGTGACCCAGGCCCAGGGGCGAGGACTGGCGGATGTAGATGCAGCTGACGTTCTTCGGGATCACGCCGCGCACGGTCTCGAGCAGGGCCTGCTTGCCGGCCGCCTCGAGCTCGGATTCGAGCTCGTAGGCCTTGTCGAAATGGTCTTCGATGGCGCGCTTGTTGCGGCCGGTGATGAAGATCAGTTCAGTGATGCCGGCGGCCACCGCCTCTTC
>DDKG01000243.1:0-9783 GCA_002339265.1 Massilia sp. UBA2604
CTGTCCTTGGCGGCCGCGGGGCCGATCAGGACCGCCTCATCGCACACCGCGACGTGCTTGGCGCCGGCGTCCGCCTCGGAATACACGGCGACGGTACGAATACCCATGCGGCGCGCGGTGGCGGCGACACGGCAGGCGATTTCGCCACGGTTGGCGATGAGGATCTTGGTGAACATGCGCTTTATCTTTCGCTTATGGTTGTTCGGGATTGGTGCGGCTGTGTCTCCCCAGCCGCCGTGCATCGTTACCGCTCGATCTCTCGTCGTTCCCGCCCTCGCCGGGCGCCTTGGCGGGAACCTAAGTCGTTTGCGTTGCCATTCGTGTCGAACGTAGTGGCTGCGCCAGCAAACTTGGGTTCCCGCCTCCGCGGGAACGACGTGGTGGTGTGTTAGCAGCCGCAGGCTTCCTTCTGCACCGAATCCAGCGTGGCGGCGCGCGTCTTGAGGCCCAGCTTCTCGAGCAGCACGCGGTCATCATCCGCTTCCGGATTGTCGGTGGTGAGCAGCTTGTCGCCGTAGAAGATCGAGTTGGCGCCGGCCATGAAGCACATTGCCTGCACCGCTTCGCCCAGCTCGCGGCGGCCCGCCGACAGGCGTACGCGCGCCAGCGGCATGGTGATGCGCGCCACCGCGATGGTGCGCACGAACTCGATCGGGTCCAGCTTGTCCATGCCGTGCAGCGGCGTGCCCTCGACCTGCACCAGGTGGTTGACCGGTACCGATTCCGGATACGGATTCAGGTTGGCCAGCTGGGCGATCAGGCCGGCGCGCTGTTCGCGCGTCTCGCCCATGCCGACGATGCCGCCGCAGCAGACCTTCAGGCCCGCTTCGCGCACGCGGCCCAGCGTGTCCAGGCGGTCCTGGTATTCGCGGGTTGAAATCACGTTGTTATAGAAATCTGGCGCGGTATCGATATTGTGGTTGTAGTAATCGAGACCCGCTTTCTTCAGCTGCTCGGCCTGGCCGGCCTCCAGCATGCCCAGCGTGGCGCAGGTTTCCATGCCCAGCGCCTTCACTTCGCGCACCATGGTCTCGACCTTTTCCATGTCGCGCTCTTTCGGGCTGCGCCATGCCGCGCCCATGCAGAAGCGGGTCGCGCCGCTGGCTTTCGCCGCGCGCGCCGCATCCAGCACGGTGTCGATGTCGAGGATCTTCTTGGCTTCGACGCCGGTGTCATAGCGCGCAGCCTGCGGGCAGTAGCCGCAGTCTTCCTCGCAGCCGCCGGTCTTGATCGACAGCAGGGTGGCCAGCTCGACGTCGCCGTCCGGGAAGTGCTCGCGGTGCAGGCTCGAGGCGCGGTGCATCAGTTCGGGGAAAGGCAGCTCGAACAGCGCGAGCACGTCGGCCAGCGGCCAGGTCGCATTCTCGGCAGGCTTGATGGCGGCCGCAGGGCGGTGCAGGGCGATGGTGTTCATATCGGACATAGTGGTTCCTTCAGGACTTGCCTCGCGTGGACGGCCATCCCGGCAGTCCAGCGAGATCGATGAATTCGGCCGCCGCGGCGGCCGTCGGTGTTTGCAGGCGCGGCACGCGGCCCAGCAGCGGCGCCGGGATGCGCTGTGCCAGCGCCTCGATGTTTTCCTGTTCAAAGCGCATGTTCGGGTCGGCCGTGTTGGCGACCCAGCCCGCCAGCACCAGGCCGCGCGCCACGATCGCTTCGACCGTGAGCAGGGCGTGGCTGATGCAGCCCAGGCGCATGCCGACCACCAGGATCACCGGCAGGTTCAGTTGCGCGGCCAGGTCGGCGCTGTCGAAGTCGTCGTTGAACGGCACCCGGAAGCCGCCCACGCCCTCGACCACGACCGCGTCGGACGCAGCCTGGATCTCGGCGAAGGCGGCGATGATCGGCGCCGATTCGATGGTGACGTTTTCGAGCGCGGCGGCGATGTGCGGCGCCGCCGGTTCGCGCAGCATATAGGGCGTGGTGATCGACGAAGGCAGGTGCACGTTACCCGCGTTGAACAGCATGTCGGCGTCGTCGTTATGCAGTTCGCCATCGCGCAGTTCGGCGCCGGCCGCCACCGGCTTCATGCCGCAGGCGCGCACGCCGCTGCTTGCCAGCTTGTGCAGGATGGCGCTCGACACCAGCGTCTTGCCGATCTCGGTGTCGGTGCCGGTGACGAAGCAGGCGAAGCGCGGGGCCAGGCCGTCGATGGCGCGCGCCTCGAGCTCCGGCTCCAGCGCCGGCTCGTCAAGATCGGCCTGCGGCAGCACGGGCGGCGGTGCGGCGATCGGGTCGTCGGTTTCGTTCAAATTCTTCATTGGGCCCTTTCCAGTTCATTGAGCGCCTGCGTCAGTTGCGCGACATCGTCGATGCCGTGGGCGGCCGACAAGGTGACGCGCAGGCGCGCCGTGCCCGGCGCCACGGTCGGCGGGCGGATCGCCGGCACCCACAGGCCCTGCTCGTGCAGGGCGGCGGAGGCGCGCAGCGCATCGTCGTTGCTGCCGATAATGACGGGCTGGATCGCGGTGCTCGATGCCGCCAGTTCCCAACGTTGGAAATCCAGCGATTCGCGCAACTGCCCGATGAGCCCCTTCAGGTGGGCGCGTCGCTTTTCGCCCTCGGCGCCGCCAATGATATCAAGGCTGGCGAGCAGGGCATGCGCAAGCGCCGGTGCACAGGCCGTCGTGTAGATGTAGGGGCGGGCGCGCTGGATCATCAATTCGATCACGCTGGCATGCGCCGCGACGAAGGCGCCGCCGACGCCGGCCGCTTTTCCAAGGGTGCCCATATATACCAGGTTGGGCGAGCGCAGGCCGAAGTGTTCGAGTGCGCCGCGGCCATGCTGGCCCAGCACGCCGAAGCCGTGGGCGTCGTCGACCACCAGCCAGGCGCCATGGCGTTCGCACACGGCCAGCAGTTGCGGCAGCGGGGCCAGGTTGCCGTCCATGCTGAACACGCTGTCGGTGACGACGATCTTCGTGGCGGCGCTGCTGGCTTGCAGTTGCGCGTCGAGCGCGTCGACGTCGCCATGCGGGTAGACCGTGACGCCGGCCTTGGCAAGGCGGGCGCCGTCGATCAGCGAGGCGTGGTTCAGCTCCTCCGAGAAGATCGTCGCGTCGGCATCCAGGCCCAGCGCGGTCAGGATCGCGAGGTTGGCCATATAGCCGGTGCACAGCGTCAGCGCGCGCGCCTGTTCCAGGTGCGGCGCCATCCATTCGGCCAGGCGTTCTTCCAGCAGGTGATGCGCGCGGCCATGGCCCGAGACCAGGTGCGAGGCGCCGCTGCCGGCGCCATACATCGATGCGCCTTCGCGCAGCGCCTCGATCACCTGCGGGTGGGATGCCAGGCCAAGGTAGTCGTTGCTGCAAAACGCCAGCAGTTCGCGGCCATCGACGACCTGGCGCGGCGCGCAGGCGCCGTCGGTCACGCGGCGGCGGCGCACCAGGCTGTGGGCGGCGAGGGCGTCGAGCTTGCGCTCGATGTCGGCGATCAGCTTCATGGTTAACCCGCGATCACCGACTCGAAGGTCTTGAGCGTGCGCGCGGCCAGGCCGGCGACGTCTTCGTCATCCAGCACATACGGCGGCATCAGGTAGACGGTGCGACCGATCGGGCGCAGCAGTAGTTCGTTCTCGACCGCGGTGCTGAAGAAGCGGCGCGAGAAGGTCGAGGCGCGATCCTTGTCCGGTTCGATGGCGTCGAACGCGAAGATCATGCCGCGCTGGCGGAAGTGGCGCGCGCGCTCGTGTTCGGCCAGCGGCGCCAGCGCGATCGTCATCTTGGTCGCCAGCTCGCGGTTGCGGTTCAGTACATCGTCTTCTTCGAAGATGTCGAGCGTGGCCAGCGCCGCGCGGCAGGCCAGCGGATTGCCGGTGTACGAATGCGAGTGCAGGAAGCCGCGCGTGATGTCTTCGCTGTAGAAGGCTTGATAGATATCGTCGCGGGTGAGCACCAGCGACAGCGGCAGGTAGCCGCCGCTGATGCCTTTCGATAGGCACATGAAGTCTGGCCAGATCGACGCCTGTTCGCAGGCGAAGAAGGTGCCGGTGCGGCCGCAGCCGACCGCGATCTCGTCGGCGATCAGGTGCACGTGGTGCTGGTCGCACAGGTCGCGCAGCAGTTTGAGGTAGAGCGGGTCGTACATCGCCATGCCGGTCGCGCACTGCACCAGCGGTTCGACGATGATGGCGGCTATTCTTTCGCCGCGCTGCTCGAACAACTCTTTCACTTCCAGGATCGCGCGGCGCGCTACGTCCTGGGCGGTTTCACCTTCCGCCGCGTTGCGCGCATCCGGTGCGCTCACCACATGCGAGGCGCGCAGCAGCGGGCCGTAGGCATCCTTGAACAGCGGGACGTCGGTGACCGACAGCGCGCCGATGGTCTCGCCATGGTAGCTGCCCTGCAGGCAGACAAATTCCTGTTTTGTCGACTTGCCGGCATTGCGCCAGGCGTGGAAGCTCATCTTCATCGCGATCTCGACCGCCGATGCGCCGTCCGAGGCGAAGGTAGCGTGGCCCAGCGCATGGCCGGTCAGCTTCGACAGGCGCTCGGCCAGCTCGACCACCGGCGCATGCGTGAAGCCGGCCAGCATCGCATGTTCCAGCTTGTCCAGCTGGTCTTTCAGCGCCGCGTTGATGCGCGGGTTGGCGTGGCCGAACATATTGACCCACCACGAACTGATGCCGTCCAGGTAGCGCTTGCCGTCGTAATCGAACAGCCACGGGCCCTTGCCATGGCTGACCGCGATCAGCGGCACCTCCTCGTGGTGCTGCATCTGGGTGCAGGGATGCCATACGCTGCGCAGGCTGCGCGCGATCCACTCGGAGGAGGTCGATTGAGTCACTTCAGGTTTCCAATATCTATATTTGTAGCCATGTGGGCTTGCGTTTTTCAAGGAAGGAAGCCACGCCTTCGCGCCCTTCCAATGAGGCGCGGATGGCGGCGATGCGGCTGGCGGTATCCAGCAGCAGCGCATCGTCGACCGTCTTGCCGACGGTGTCGCGCACCAGCGTCTTGGCTTCCTTCACGGCGTTCGGGCTGTTGT
The DNA here is from genome assembly GCA_002339265.1 of Massilia sp. UBA2604. Classification (GTDB taxonomy): domain Bacteria; phylum Pseudomonadota; class Gammaproteobacteria; order Burkholderiales; family Burkholderiaceae_D; genus Telluria. The sequence goes on from DDKG01000243.1 coordinate 4,987, forward strand.
TGACCAAGGACTTGACGATGCCGGCGACTGTCGAATCCAGCGCGTCAAGCGCCACCACTTCATGCGCGAAACCGATGCGGCGCGCTTGCGCCGCATCGAAGCGTTCGGCCGTCAAAAAGTAGCGGCGCGCGGCCTGTTCGCCCATGGCCTTGATCACGTAAGGCGAGATGGTAGCCGGAATCAGGCCGAGCTTCACTTCGGACAGGCAAAAACCGGCATTCTCGCTGGCGACGACGATGTCGCAGGCGGCCACCAGGCCCATGCCGCCGGCGTAGCAGTCGCCCTGCACCTTGGCCACGGTGGGCTTCGGACACAGGTAGATCGTGCGCAGCATGTCGGCCAGGCGCAGCGCGTCTTCCTGGTTTTCCTCATGCGAGTAGCCGGCCATCTTCTTCATCCAGTTCAGGTCCGCGCCGGCACAGAAGGCCGGGCCGTTCGCGGCCAGGACGATGGCGCGCACCGTGTCGCTCCTGCCCAGTTCATCGAAGGCCAGCGCCAGTTCGGCGATCGCGTGTTCGTTGAAGGCGTTGCGCAGGTCGGGCCGGTCCAGGGTGACGGTGGCCACCTTGTCGGCAATCGCGATGGTGAGGGTCTGGTAGTCCATGTTCATCTTCTCCCTTACATGCGGAACACGCCGAACTTGGTGTCCTCGATCGGCTTGTTCATCGCCGCCGAGAGGCCCAGGCCCAGCACCATGCGGGTGTCGCGCGGATCGATCACGCCATCGTCCCACAGGCGCGCGCTGGCGTAATACGGGTGGCCCTGGTGTTCGTACTGGTCCTTGATCGGCTGCTTGAATGCGGCTTCTTCTTCCGGCGACCACTGGCCACCCTTCGCCTCGATGCCATCGCGCTTGACGGTGGCCAGCACCGACGCCGCCTGGTCGCCACCCATCACCGAGATGCGCGCGTTGGGCCACATCCACAGGAAGCGCGGAGAAAACGCACGGCCGCACATGCCGTAGTTGCCGGCGCCGAAAGAGCCGCCGATGATGACAGTGAACTTCGGCACCGAGGCGGTGGCGACGGCGGTGACCATCTTGGCGCCGTTGCGGGCGATGCCTTCGTTTTCGTACTTGCGGCCGACCATGAAGCCGGTGATGTTCTGCAGGAAGACGAGCGGGATCTTGCGCTGGCAGCACAGCTCGATGAAGTGGGCGCCTTTCAGCGCGGACTCCGAGAACAGGATGCCGTTGTTGGCGATGATGCCGACCTTCATGCCGTAGATATGGGCGAAACCGCACACCAGGGTCGTGCCGTAGCGGGCCTTGAACTCGTCGAACTCGCTGTTATCCACGACACGCGCGATCACCTCGCGCACGTCGAACGGCTTGCGGGTATCGACCGGGATCACGCCATACAGTTCTTCAGGGGCGTACTTCGGCTCGACGCTGTCGCGCAAGGCGCCTTGCATCGGTTTGACCCGGTTCAGGTTCGACACGATGGTGCGCGCCAATGCCAGCGCGTGCGGATCGTTCTGGGCCAGGTGGTCGGCTACGCCCGACAGACGGGTGTGGACGTCGCCGCCGCCCAGGTCTTCGGCGCTGACCACTTCGCCGGTCGCCGCCTTCACCAGCGGCGGGCCGCCGAGGAAGATCGTGCCTTGCTCCTTGACGATGATCGACTCGTCGCTCATCGCCGGCACATAGGCGCCGCCCGCGGTGCACGAACCCATGACGACGGCGATCTGCGGGACGCCCTTGGCCGACAGATTGGCCTGGTTGTAGAAGATGCGGCCGAAGTGGTCGCGGTCGGGAAAGACGTCGTCCTGGTTCGGCAGGTTGGCGCCGCCCGAGTCGACCAGGTAAATGCAGGGCAGGTTGTTCTGTTCGGCGATCTCCTGGGCGCGCAGGTGTTTTTTCACCGTCATCGGGTAATAGGTGCCGCCCTTGACGGTGGCATCGTTACAGACGATCACGCATTCCTGGCCAGAGACGCGGCCGATGCCGGTGATGATGCCGGCGCTGGGGGCGGCGCCGTCATACATCTCGTAGGCGGCCAGCTGGGAGAGCTCGAGGAAGGGCGTACCTGGATCGAGCAGGTGTTCGACGCGCTCGCGCGGCAGCAGCTTGCCGCGTGCAACGTGCTTGGCGCAGGCGGATTCGCCGCCGCCTTGCGCCAGCTGCGCGACACGCGCGCGCAAGTCGTCCACCACCGACTGCATCGCTGCGGCATTGGTCTTGAAATCCTCGCCGCGCGGGTTCAGTTTGCTCTCGATCTGGGGCATGTGCCGTCCTCTTGTCTCGTCGCCTCTTCGGCGCTTACTTCTTGTCAGGGAAACTGCCGTCCAGGTAGAACCAGCGAAGCACGCTATCCGGGCCGGGTTCGCGCACGAAGCGGCTGACTTCATGCAGGCGGTGCGCACGACCGCCGATCTTGAAGCGGGCGACGAATTCAACCGTATCTTCGTTCATGCGGTTCGGGTCTTGCTCTGGATCGTCCGGCAATTCTGCTTTACGTTGACGTAAACGTAAAGCAGTTTTTATCTCGAGTCCGAGCCAGCGCATGGGCTCGGACTCGTCGATGATCGCTTCCTGCGGGCGGGTGCTGGGATGCCAAGTGGCAACCAAATACGGCTCGTCCTTGAGCGTGAACGCGGTATAACGTGAGCGCATCAGGGTTTCGGCGGTCGGCGGCACGGCCGCGCCGGAGAGGAATGGGCCGCAGCAGCGATCGAAAGCGGGGCCGCTGCAAGGGCAGGGGGAGGTGGGACGGGTGGGCATGGCGGCAATTATCCGCGATTTCTCCAACGCCAGTCATGCGCGGCGCATGACGCGCCGCCCCATTGTTGAAAGGGCAAGTTGGTTTCAGTGACGCAGCGTCAACCCATCCAGCCCGAACGGTGGCGCCTTCCCCTGCACCAGATCAGCCAGCACCGCCGCCGTCCCGCAGGCAAAGGTAAACCCCAGCGGCCCGTGCCCGACGTTCAGCCACAGATTGTCATACCGCGTAGCCCCGATGATCGGCGCGCTGCTCGGCGTCGCAGGCCGCAATCCCGCCCACACCGACACCTGCGAATAATCGGCCGCGCGCGGCATGGTTTCGCGCACCTGGCGTGTCAGGCCATCGACCCGCTTCGGATCGTGGCGCAGGTCTTCGCCCACCATGTCGACCATCGCCGCTACCCGCAGCCGGTCGCCGATGCGCGCATACAGCACCTTGCGTTCGAAGTCGGTGACGCTGATCTCGGGCGCCACGTCGTCCTGGCGGATCGGCGCGGAGAGGCTGTAGCCCTTGAGCGGATACAGCGGCAGGTCGATCCCGATCGATTCGGCCAGATCGCGGCTCTGGATACCCGCCGCCAGCACATAGGCGTCCGCCGTGAGCAGGCCGCCGGCCGTCTCGACACCGCGGATGCGTGCGCGCTCGGCGTACAGCCCGCGCGCCTCGCCATGGACGACGCCGCGAAAGCGCGGATGGGCGCGCAGGCGCTCGGCCAGGGCCACGCAGAAGGCGTGGCAGTCGGCCACCGCTTCGCCGGCGTTGTAGATGCCGCCGGCCAGCAGGTGCTGGGCTGCGGCCAGCGCCGGTTCGCGCGCGCCGCATTCCTCGGGCGTCCAGATCTGCCCGGCGCCGGGTTTCGCCGCAGCCGCCTCGAATACGTCACGCGAGCGGTAGACCACCAGCTTGCCGGCGTCGCGCCAGTGGAACGATTCGGGCGGCACTACCAGTTCCAGCTGCTGCATCGCGCGGCGCGAGCACTCGCCCAGCTCGAGCAGCTTGGCCGTCGTGCGGCGGTTGACGTCGGCGCGGCAGTGGGCCAGGAAGCTGGCCAGCCAGCGGTATTGGCGCAGGTCGGCCTCTGGCCTGAAGCGCAGCGGGCCGTCGGCCTGGAACAGCCATTTGACCGCCTTCAGCGGAATGCCCTCGTCGGCCAGCGGCGAGACGTAGCGGTAGCTGAGCTGGCCGCCATTGCTGTAGCTGGCGCCGCTGCCGACTTCCGGCGCGCGTTCGAGCAGGGTGACGCCGTAGCCGGCTTCCACCAGCCACCAGGCCGAGGCCAGGCCGACGACGCCGCCGCCGATCACGATGATGTGCTGCATGCCAGACTCGTTTGTTCAGATAGGGGAAAGGAGCTTAGAGGCTGTACGGACAGGCCGCCAATGAATCGTGGGGGCGAAGTCATAACCGGCATATATGCACGCATTTGCAGGGCCGTTCAGGCAAGTTGGCCGAGGATGGTGTGCCGGACAACACTGGCCAGCACCCGTTCCTCGTAGCGCGCCAGCGAGGAGTCGCGGCCCTGAGCGGTCGCCGGATCGCGTGCGCTGCCGCCGGCCAGCACCACGATGCCGTTGCCGCTTGCGCGGTCCATGGCGAAGATCGAGCGCAGCCCGTAGGCGTCGCCCAGGTGGCCCACGGCGTCGAAACCCGGCGTCAGCCACATCCCGGGACGGTCGGGATAATGGGCGTTGCCCAGGCCGCGCGGACTGAGGATGCTGCCCAGCGGGTTGCCGTTGCCGCCGACGCCATCGTAGGCCCAGTGGCGCGCGAACATCCGCTCGACCGTCGCTTGTTGCAGCAGGCGCTTGCCATCATGGACGCCGCCCGCCATCAGCATGCGCATGACGACGCCGAGGGCGCGCGCCGAGATGCGCAAGCCGCCGGTGGGGCTGAACGGTGTGGCGTTCGTTCCCGGCACATAACCGGCCAGGCCCGATGGCGGCTGGATGCCGGGGGCATCGACCTGCGCGACCCACGGTCCGTCCGGATTCCAGGTCTCGCTGTCCACCGCGCGCTTGCGGTAGATCGTGGCCAGCCGCTCCTGCGCCGCCTTCGGCAGTTCGGACGGGTTGTA
>DDKG01000243.1:9895-12300 GCA_002339265.1 Massilia sp. UBA2604
GTGCCGATCAGGCCGAAGCCCAGGTTGCAGTAGGTGTAGTAGCCATCGCCAGGGCCGGCCAGATTCGACCAGGCGGGCCGCACGTCCTTCAGCGCCGTCGTGGCCGGCCAGAAGTAGCCGTCGTCGTCGCGCAGCGAGGAGGTGTGCAGCAGCAGGTGGCGCAGGGTGATCGCCTGGGTCGCGAAATGCGGATTGCGCAAACTGAAGCCGAGGTAGCCGGAGACGTCGGCGTCGAGGTCGACCTTGCCGTCTTCCAGCAGGCGCATCAGGCCGAGCGTGGTGACCAGCTTCGAGATCGAGGCGATCCGGTACAGGGTGTCGGGCGTGGCCGGGCGGTCGGGGCCGATCGTACGGCGCCCGAATGCGCCTTCATACACGGGCAAGCCCGCGCGCAGCGCCACCACCGACAGGCTGGCCAGCGGGAAGGCGGGGTCGATCACGATGGCGGCCAGTTCCCTGTCGAGCGCAGAAGCTGCGGCGGCGCCGGACGCCGGCGGCATCGCCGCGAACAGCGGTTCCATCGCGCCCAGCATGACCATGCCGAGCAGGGATCGCCTGCCGTGATTCATTCCCGTTCCTTTTTTTTATCGAATTTGCCGGACCAGCATACGGACATCCTGGAAGCCTTGCCTAATGAATAGCCATCGCACAGGCATAACCCTTTTGCATTGGTTTCAAGTGGTATGCTTTCGGCCATGAACTCCCCCAGTCCCGGATTCCAGCTCGACCTGGACGACAACTCGCCCCTGTACAAGCAGCTGGCGCGCAAGCTGGCGCAGGACGTGCGCGACGGCCGCTACCAGGCCGACCAGGCGCTGCCCTCCGAACGCATGCTGTCCGAACAGCTCGACGTCTCGCGCGTCACCGCGCGCAAGGCGATCGACCAGCTGGTCGAGCAGGGCCTGGTGGTGCGCCGGCGCGGTTCGGGCAACTATATCGCGCCGCGCATCGAGCAGCCGCTGTCGAATCTGTCGAGCTTTTCCGAGCAGTTGCAGCAGCGCGGCTATACGCCGCGCTCGGAATGGCTGCGGCGCGAAGTGGTCCTGGCCGACGCCGACGAGCAGCTCTCGCTCGGTCTTTCGCCCGGCGCGCGGGTGGCGCGGCTGGAGCGCCTGCGCTTGGCCGACGACGTCGTGATGGCCTACGAGGTCAGCGTGATCCCGGCCACGGTGCTGCCGCGTCCCGACGGCGTGGCCGCCTCGCTCTATGCCCACCTGGACAAGAGCGGCCATATGCCGGTGCGCGCGCTGCAGCACATCCGCGCCATGAACGCCGATGTCGAACTGGCGGCGCGCCTCGATGTACCGGAGGGCCGCGCAGTGCTGTTCATCACCCGCGTCGGCTACCTGGAATCGGGCGAGCCGGTCGAGCTGACCCATTCGTATTGCCGTAGCGACCACTATGACTTCGTCGCTGAACTACGCAGACCCGCATAACCTCGCGGCATGACGGCGGCCGATCCTTTCATGGGATGGCTTGCCGAATTGGTATTACACTGGTTTTATTAAAATTCCACTTCGAGACACGGCGATGCTCAATACCGAAACCCCTTCCCAGGCGCACGCCGCCCTCGACCAGTACCCGACCACCGAACTGGTCAACGTCTTCGTCGACGACCAGTTGCAAGCCGTCGAGGCGGTGCGCCAGGCCGCGCCGCGCATCGCCGCCGCCGTCACCGCCGCGCTGCCGCGCATGGAAGCGGGCGGACGCCTGATCTACGTCGGCGCGGGCACTTCGGGCCGCCTCGGTGTGCTCGACAGCGTCGAGCTGTACCCGACGTTCTCCTGGCCGCATGGACGCGCGGTGGCGCTGCTGGCCGGCGGCGTTGAGGCCATGTTCGTCGCGGTGGAAGGGGCGGAAGACGATTTCGAGCAGGGCGGCGCGGACCTGCGCGGTGTGAACGTGGGGCCGGACGACGTGGTGCTCGCGATCGCCGCATCGGGCGGCACGCCCTACGTGCTGGGCGCGATCCAGGCCGCGCGCGCGGTCGGCGCGCTGACGGTGGGCTTCGCCAACAACCCGGACGCGCCGGTGACGCAGGAAGCCGAAATCGGCGTCACCCTGGACACCGGCCCCGAGGTCGTTTCGGGCAGCACGCGCCTCAAGGCCGGCACCTCGCAAAAGATCGCGCTGAACACCTTTTCGAGCGCGCTGATGGTGCGTTTGAACAAGGTCTACGGCAACCTGATGGTAGACTTGAAGGCTACCAATGCCAAACTGGTAAGGCGTGCGATCCGCCTCACCAGCTTCGCCACCGGCGCCGACGAGGAAGCCGCGCGGGCGGTGCTGGAGCAATGCGGATTCCACGTCAAGACCGCCATCGTGGCCTTGTCCAAACAAACCAGTGTCGAGCAGGCGCAAGCGCTGCTGGAAGCGGCGCGCGGCAGCGTGCGCCAGGCGCTCGC
>DDKG01000243.1:12470-19057 GCA_002339265.1 Massilia sp. UBA2604
AGAGACATGCAGAAACCGCAAGCGAACCGCCCATGGCTGTGGGTGCCGTCCCTGTACTTCGCCCAGGCCATCCCCTATGTCGTGGTGATGAACCTGACCGTCATCATGTACAAGGACATGGGGATCTCGAATTCCGACATCGCTTTCTATACCAGCCTGCTGTACCTGCCATGGGTGATCAAGCCGCTGTGGTCGCCCATCGTCGACATGTTCGGCACCAAGCGGCGCTGGACCGTGCTGCTGCAGGTCGTGGTCGGCGCTTCGCTGATCGCGGTCGGCACTGTATTGCACACACCCGCCTTCTTCGCCGTCAGCCTGGCCGTCATGTGGATCATGGCGTTCAGTTCCGCCACCCACGACATCTCGGCCGACGGCTTCTACATGCTGGGCCTGCGCCAGCAGCAGCAGGCCGCCTTCGTCGGCGTGCGCAGCACCTTTTATCGCCTGGCGACCCTGGTCGGACAAGGCCCGCTGGTGGTGCTGGCAGGCTATCTGGCCGTGAGCCTGGGCGATGTGCAGCAAGCCTGGGCGATCGTGTTCTATGTGCTGGCCGGGATCTTCTTCGCCGCCTTCGCCTGGCACCAGTTCGTGCTGCCGGTGCCGCTTGACGACAAGGCCGTCCCGTCCACCAATAACCCGCTGCGCGACTTCTTCGGCACCTTCGCCGCCTTCTTCAAGAAGCGCGACATCTGGATGATCGTCGCTTTCATCCTCACCTTCCGCCTGGGCGAGGCCCAGTTGCTGAAACTGGTGGCGCCGTTCCTGAAGGACCCGGTCAGCGAAGGCGGCCTGGGGCTGACCACCGCCGAATACGGCATCGCCTACGGCACGGTCGGCATCATCGCCCTGACCCTGGGCGGCCTGGCGGGCGGCTGGCTGATCTCGCGCTTAGGGCTAAAGCGTTGCCTGTGGCTGATGGTGTTCGCGATCCACCTGCCGGACCTGGTGTTCGTCTACCTGTCGCAAACGCAGCCGACCGACCTCGTGACCGTCTCCGCCTTCCTCGCGCTCGAGCAGTTCGGCTACGGCTTCGGCTTTACCGCGATGATGATGTACATGATCATGGTGGCCGACGGTCCCAATAAAACTGCGCACTACGCCATCTGCACCGGCCTGATGGCGCTCGGCATGATGGTGCCGGGCATGTGGAGCGGCGACCTGCAGGAATACCTGGGCTACAAGCACTTCTTCATCTGGACCTGCCTGGCGACGATCCCCGCATTCATCGTGGCGGCACTGGTCAAGATCGATCCCGAATTCGGCAAAAAATAAGAGGCCATGATCGACGCACCGGTGCGCCTGACATCGCTCGACGCCTTCCGCGGCTTCACCATCGCCGCGATGGTGCTCGTGAATAATCCGGGCGACTGGGGCCACCTGCATGCGCAGCTCGCGCATGCAGCCTGGCATGGCTGGACGTTCACCGACACGATCTTCCCCTTCTTCCTGTTCATCGGCGGCGTCGCGATGGCGCTGTCGCTGGGCCGTCTCGCGGCGCTCGGCGCCGACAAGCCGCAGCTGCTCATCAAGCTGGCCAAGCGCGCCGCCTTGATCTTCCTGATCGGCCTCCTGCTCAACCTGATCCCGCGCTTCGACTTCGACAGCGTGCGCATTCCCGGCGTGCTGCAGCGCATCGCCCTGTGCACCTTGCTGGCGGCGCCGCTGGTGGTCTACCTGACCTGGCGCGGCCAGGCGCTTGCCATCTTCCTGCTGCTGGCGCTGTACAGCGCCCTGATGCTGCTCGTGCCGGTGCCCGGCATCGGCGCGGGTGTGCTCGAACCAGGCCAGGACTTCGGTGCCTGGATCGACCGCGCGCTGATGGACGGCCACCTGTGGGCGCAGGCCAGGACCTGGGACCCGGAAGGCCTGGTCTCGACCCTGCCGGCCGTGTGCAGCCTGCTGTTCGGCGTGCTGGCCGGCCGCCTGCTGCTCTCGAAATTGCCGCGCACCGAGCAGGTGGTGTGGCTGATGCTCGCAGGCCTGGCCTGCCTGGCGCTGGGCTCCACGCAGGGCGCCATCCTCATGCCGATCAATAAAAGCCTGTGGACGCCGTCGTTCTGCCTGTTGATGACCGGCTGGGCGCTGCTGGCCTTCGGCGCCAGCTACTGGCTGCTGGACGCCGCGCCGTCACAGGCACTGCGCGAGCGCATGACGCGCTTGAGTACGCCCTTTGTCATCTACGGCATGAACGCGCTGTTCATCTTCGCGCTGTCTGGCCTGGTGGCCAAGATGCTCGGCTTTATCAAGTTATCCCAATCGGACGGCAGCCAGCTCGCGCTCGGCGGTATCCTGTACGCCCCGTTCGCGGCGCTGCCGCTCGATCCACGGAACACCTCATTGTTGTACGCCATCGCTTTCAACGCCTGCATGTTTGCCATTGCCTGGTGCATGTGGCGCAAGCGCTGGTTCGTCAAAGTCTGAACAGAACACCTAAGGAGCCACTTTGCTTCCCAACATGAACAAACGCGCTTTCACGCTCGGCCTGGCCAGCGCCTTCGCCCTCGGCGGCCTGCTGGCCGGCTGTGGCACCAGGCCGCTCACCCGCAGCGTGCCGGTCGCGGAAACCAGCGGCGGCGACGATCCGCCCGCCGCGCCGCGCGAACTGCGCGCGGCATGGGTTTCGACCGTCGCCAATATCGACTGGCCCAGTAAACCCGGCCTGTCGTCCGCCAAGCAGCAGCAGGAAGCCATTGCCATCCTCGACCGCGCCAAGTCGCTGAACCTGAACGCGATCGTGCTGCAGGTGCGTCCGTCGGCCGATGCGATCTATCCGTCGAAGCTCGAGCCATGGACCGAGTACCTGAGCGGCGCGCAAGGCAAGGCGCCGGTGCCGGCCTACGATCCGCTGCAATTCTGGATCGACCAGGCGCATGCGCGCGGCCTCGAGCTGCATGCCTGGTTCAATCCCTATCGCGCGCGCATGGACGCGGCGCGCTCGCAGTCGGCGCCGAACCACATCACCAATACCAATCCCGACATCGTCAAGCGCTACGGCAAGTTCATGTGGATGGACCCGGGCGAGCCAGCCGCGGTCAAGCAGACCATGGACGTGATCCTCGACGTCGTGCGCCGCTACGACATCGACGGCGTGCACATCGACGATTACTTCTATCCCTATCCGATCGAGGCCACGCCCGCCGTGGCCGGCAATGCCGCCGCGCTGGACGGCCGCGCGGGCAAGGGCGAACTGGACTTCCCCGACGATCCGGCCTGGCAGCGCTACCTGAAAAGCGGCGGCAAGCTGGATCGCGCCGACTGGCGCCGCGACAACGTCAACCGCCTGATCGAGGCCATGTACAAGGGCATCCATGCCGAAAAGAGCTGGGTGCGCTTCGGCATCAGCCCCTTCGGCCTGGGCCGTCCAGACCGCCGTCCTCCCGGCATCGTCGGTTTCTCGCAGTACGACAAGCTGTATGCCGACGCCGAACTGTGGCTGCAGGAGGGCTGGCTCGATTACTTCGTGCCGCAGCTGTACTGGCCGATCAAGCCGCCGGGCCAGGCCTATGACGTGCTGCTGGATTACTGGATCGGCCAAAACCCGCTGGGCCGCCATATCTGGCCGGGCCTGTTCACCAGCCGCATCGGCGCGCCGACCCGCGACTACCAACCGGACGAAGTGCTGCAGCAGGTGAGCGTGACCCGTTCGCGTCCGCAGGCCACCGGCCATATCCACTTCAGCATGGTGGCCCTGATGCAGAACCGCAAGGGCATCAGCGACCAGTTGCGTGCGAGCCGCTACACGGGCCAGGCGCTGGTGCCGGCCACGCCGTGGCTGGGCAGCGCGCGTCCCGGCACGCCAGTCATCAAGGCCACGCGCGGCGCGCGCTCGGTCGACCTGAGCCTGAAGGCGGGCAAGGGCAATGCCCTGTATGCGATCTGGGCCCGCCACGGCAATGAATGGCGCTTCGCCGTGGCGCCGGCCGCGCGCGCGACCTGGACGGTTTCCGACGACGAGCGCCTCGGCCCGGCCGAGATCGTGGTGGTGAGCGCGGTAGACCGCCTCGGCAACGAGGGTGAGCGCGTGCGTGTGTGGTCGAAACCATAATGCGGGTAGCATCACGGTATGCCGACTGATCAAGACAATCCAGAGGGCGCAGGCCTGGGCATCGATGCCGGCGGCACCCAGACCCGCTGGGCGCTGGCGGCGCCGGGCGGCGCGATCCTGGCCGAAGGCACGGTCGACGGCCTGTCCGCCCTGCAGATGGCCACGCCCCACGGCCGCGACGCCGTGCGCGCCACCTTCGAACGGCTGGCGGCGGCGGTGCTGCAGCAGGCGAACCCGGTGCGGGTGCAGGCCGGCCTGACCGGCTTCGGTGGTGACGGCGAATTGCTGCAGGGCTGGCTCGCCGACCTGCTGGGTGTGGCCCCTGGCGCGGTCACCCTGTGCAACGACATCGAGATCGCCTACCGCGCCAGCTTTCAACCGGGCGAGGGTTACCTGGTCTATGCCGGCACCGGTTCGATCGGCGCCTTCATCGATGAAGATAATGTATTCCACCGCGCCGGTGGCCGCGGCGTGGTGCTGGACGATGGCGGCGGCGGCTTCTGGATCGCGCGCGAAGCGCTGCGCCACATCTGGCGCAACGAAGACGAACGTCCCGGCTGCTGGCAGGATTCGCCGATGGCGCATGCCGTGTTTGCCCACGTCGGCGGCTCGGACTGGGCCCAGTCGCGCCAGTTCATTTATCAAAGCGAGCGCGGGACGGTCGGCAAGCTGGCGCTGGCCGTCGCCGCCAGTGCGGAACACGATCCGGCGGCGCGCGCCATCCTGGTCGACGCCGGCCACGAACTGGCGCGCCTGGCCTCGGCCCTGATCGCGCGCTTCGGCGCACGGCCGGTGGCGCTGACCGGGCGCGCCGCCGAGCTGCATCCGGTCATTGCCGACACCATGCGCGCGGCGCTGCCCCATGACGCCGCCTTCAGCCAGACCGGCTTGCGCGCCCACCACGCCGCCGCGCGCCTGGCGCTGGGCTGAACAACAAGAAACCACCAAGGAGAACAAGATGAAATCGATCGCCGCCTTACTTGCCCTGACCGTGCTGGCGGGCTGCTCCACCGTCCCGAGCTACGACACCACCTATACCGCCAAGGGCCAGTCGAGCCGGGCGCGCTTCCTTGTGCTGCACTACACGGTCGCCAACACGCCCGCCTCGATCAAGATCCTGACCGAGCAACAGGTCAGCTCGCACTACCTGCTGACCGACGAGGCGACGCCGAAGATCTACCGCCTGGTCGACGAGAACCGCGCCGCCTGGCATGCGGGTAACTCCAGCTGGAAGAATTTTACTCAGCTGAACAACAGCTCGATCGGCATCGAAATCGTCAATGCCGGCTGGAAGGACACGCCAACGGGCCGCGTCTACGCGCCGTTCCCGCAGTCGCAGGTGGACGCCCTGATTCCGCTGGTGAAGGACATCGTCCAGCGCCACGGCATCGCGCCCGAGAACGTGCTGGGCCACAGCGACATCGCGCCGCTGAGGAAGCAGGATCCGGGTCCGCAATTCCCGTGGCAGCGCCTGGCGCAAGAGGGCCTGGTGCTGTGGCCGGACGCCGTCCGCGTGGCCGCCGTGCGTCCCGCCTTCGACGCCCTGCTGCCCGACGTCGGCTGGTTCCAGCGCAAGCTGGCCATGCATGGCTTCGGCATCGTGCAGAGCGGCTTCTACGACGAGGCGACCCGCACCACGCTGGCCGCCTTCCAGATGAAGTACCGTCCGCTCGATATCGCGGGCAATCCAGATGCCGAGACGGCCGCGCTGCTCGAAGTGCTGACCACCCCGGCCGGCACGCCGCCGCCGCCGATGCCGGTGATCCCCGCACAGCCGCTGCCGCAGCAGGCGCCGGCGCCAGTACCGCCGATCGGAACGCCAGTGCCGCCATCTGCGCCGGCCCCGACCGCGGAACCGCTGCCGGGCGCGCTGGAAAACGTGCCGCCGACCGCACCGGTGCCGGTGCCCGTGCCTGCCGTTCCGCCAGTGAACACGCAGTGACCCATCGCCGTGCAGCAATTTTCGCTGTATCCTTCGCCAATCCTCCCTGTGCGTATGCAGGGTGGATTTTCTACTGAAGGATGAAGCAATGCGTCTGCGTCATATCGAGGTGTTCCACGCCATCATGCAAGTCGGCACCATCAGCGGCGCCGCCCAGGTGCTGCATATTTCCCAACCGGCGGTGACCAAGGTGCTGCAGCACGCCGAGCTGCAGCTGGGCATGCCGCTGTTCGAGCGCGTGCGCGGCAAGCTGTATCCGAAGCCGGAAGCGCACCGCCTGTTCGCCGAAACCGAGAAACTGAACCGCGACCTGCAGGGTATCCGCCGCCTGGCCGCCAGTCTCAAGGGCCGCGCCGTGGAAACCGTGCGCCTGGTGTCGACGCCCACCATCGCGGTCAGCGTGCTGCCGGCGGGGATGACGGCATGGCGCCGCGACTTTCCGGACACCCGTTGTGAACTTGCAACGCATCACACGAGCGAGATCGTCAATGCGCTGCGCCTGGGCGAAGCCGACGTCGCGCTGTCGCTGCAGGATCCGCGCCATCCCGGCATCGTGGCCGAGCCGATCGCCCACGGCCTGCTGACCGTGGTGGCGCCCGC
>DDKG01000310.1 GCA_002339265.1 Massilia sp. UBA2604
CTGGTGTTTCCGATGTGGCCGTCGAGCGACTATGCCAGCCTGTGCGCCGAATACGAATGGGACGGCTACGACGCCCAGGCTTTCTCCCTCGAAGAGCTGATCGACGAACTGCTGCCGCAGCTGGAAGAAGACCGGGTCTTGCCGGGCGTGTTCTATACGCCGGGCGACAAGGGCATCACACCCAGCGTCGTCGAGCTGATCGGCGACCTGGAGGACGAGCTGCGCAGGACCTGATCGCGCATGGCCTGATCGCCATGACCTGACCCACTCCCGCCCCGATGTCATCAAACTGTGACCAAACCGTCACAAAGTCGTCATGTTGCCTTACTACTATTCAGTGGCTCTCCTTTCCCTCACTAGAAAACAGGATCCACTCCGTGAACAAGCCGACCGATTTCGCCCGCATCCCTGCCGACCATGACGACATCGAATCGAACGCCTCGTCGAACGAACACTTCAGCGACGTTCTCCAGAAACGCCTGAGCCGCCGCAGCATGCTGCGCGGCGGCGCCGCAACGGCCGCGACCGCCCTGCTCGGCAGCTTCGGCCTGACCGCCTGCGGCGGCTCGGACGACGATCCTGTCACCCCGCCGACCAATCCGCCGACCGGCACCACGCCGCCGCCGGCCCCGGTCGAGAAGCTGCTCGGCTTCACCGCCGTCGGCAAGAGCCTGGCCGATAAAGTGGTCGTCCCGGCCGGTTATACCGCCACCGTCCTGTACGCGCTGGGCGATCCGCTCACCAGCAGCACCCCGGCCTTCAAGAACGACGGCACCGACACCGACTTCGAGAACCGCGCCGGCGACCACCACGATGGCATGGAATTCTTCTCGCTGTCCGACAGCGGCGGCGTCTCGACCACCGGCGCCACCCGCGGCCTGCTGGCGATGAACCATGAAGCCACCACCAACGAAGGCCTGCCGTCGTACTTCGTGCACGCCAACGGCGGCACCAACTCGCTGCCGCGTCCGGCCCTTGAGGTGGACAAGGAAATGGCCCTGCACGGCCTGTCGGTGCTCGAAGTGCGCAGCAACAGCGGCAAGTGGGAATACCTGCCGGGTTCGACCTTCAACCGCCGCGTGCACCAGCAGACCGAAGTCCAGCTATCCGGCCCGGTGCGCGGCAACGCCCTGGTCAAGACCAAGTACTCGCCGGACGGCACCAAGTTCCGCGGCACGATCAACAACTGCGGCACCGGCCGCACCCCATGGAACACCTACCTGTCGGGCGAGGAAAACTGGGCCGGCTACTTCACCCGTTCGAGCAGCGACAATGCCGCGCGCGGCGACAAGAGCGTCGCTTCGCTCAACCGCTATGGCCTGTCGCAGGGCACGGCCTCGCGCCACGGCTGGGAAACCGGCGGCACGGACGACAAATACCAGCGCTGGGACATCAGCAAGAAGGGCACCTCGACGGACGGCACGGACGACTACCGCAACGAGCTCAATGGCGAAGGCTATATCGTCGAGATGGACGCCTACGACAAGACCCGCGCGATCAAGAAGCGCACCGCGCTGGGCCGCTTCGCCCACGAAAGCGCCTCGTTCGGCCGCCTGGAAGCCGGCAAGCCGCTGGCCGTGTACATGGGCGACGATTCGCGCGGCGAATACATCTATAAATTCGTCACTACCGCACCGTGGAACCCGGCCGACGCCGTCGCGCTTGATCGCATCGCCACCGGCGACAAATACCTCGACAGCGGCAAGCTGTACGTCGCCAAATTCAACGCCGACGGCAAGGGCCAGTGGATCGAACTGTCGATCGCCAACGCCGCCATCGCCGCCTACGCCAACTACAAGTTCGCCGACCAGGCCGACGTGCTGGTCAACGCCCGCCTGGCTGCCGACGCCGTCGGCGCGACCAAGATGGACCGCCCGGAATGGTGCGCGGTGAACCCGGCCAACGGCGAGATCTACTACACGCTGACCAACAACAGCAACCGCCGCGTCGAGCCGAGCAGCTCGAGCCAAGTGGCGCCGGATGCCGCCAACCCACGTTCGTACACCGACATGAAGGGCTCGACCGCCCAGCTGGGCAACTCGAACGGCCACATCATCCGCGTGCGTGAAGACGCCGCCGGTTCGACCGCCACCGGCTTCACCTGGGACGTCTACCTGTTCGGCGCCGAAGCCGCCGCCGATGCCGCCCGCATCAACCTGTCGGGCCTCACCAACGACCAGGACTTCTCGAGCCCGGACGGCCTGGCCTTCAGCCAGTCGACCGGCATCTGCTGGTTCCAGACCGACGATGGCGCCTACACCGACGTCACCAACTGCATGATGGTGGCCGGCCTGCCGGGCAAGGTCGGCGACGGCAAGAAAGTCACGCTGACCTATCCGAAGACCGACGGCTCGACCCTGAGCGTCGACACCTTCGTCGGCGCGGCTGCCAGCGCCGACACGCTCAAGCGCTTCCTGGTCGGCCCGGTCGGCTGCGAACTGACCGGCATCACCGAGACCCCGGATGGCAAGGCGCTGTTCGTCAACATCCAGCACCCGGGCGAGACCACTGCCGCCGCCAACATCGGCGACGCCACCAAGTACACCAGCCAGTGGCCGGCGAACGCGGGCTACGGCGCCGGCAAGCGTCCGCGCTCGGCGACCCTGGTCATCACCAAGAACGACGGCGGCCGCATCGGTTCGTAATCGTTCGGTAACGTCCTCCCAGCCGTAAGGCCGAACGGGCCGGTTGCGAGAAGCAGCCGGCCCGTTGTTTTTATTGTGCGCAAGATGGACGAGCACGGTCCGTGTCAGCATCGAGTGGATCGTCCAACCGGGAGCCTTCCATGCCAGCCTTGACACCATCGGCCTACCTGCGCCTGGCGCGCGCCAGCGCCGCCTACGACGTGGTGCAGATCCTGCCCTTTGCCACACCGTGGACCTTGTCCCTGCTGCTCGAGCGGCTATCCAGCCTGAACGTGTGGCTGGGCGGCGCACCGTTCCCGGCATTCGCGTCGCTGCACCTGCTGCTGTCGACGCTCCTCGGCACCCTGGTGCTGTTGTGGTGCGCCGTGCGCCTGAAGGAGCCCAGCCTGCGCCTGGGCCGCTTCGACGGCGTCGGACGGCTGCTGTTCGCGTTCTGGATCGCCTGGGCCATGCTGGTGGCGGATCTGCCCGTGCTGTGGCTGTTCCTGATTCCGGAACTGCTGTGGGGCGTCGCGCAGTGGTGGCCGGTGGCTCAGGCGAGCGGCAGCAGCACGCCGCGCGCCGCCTTCACCAGCGCCGCTCCCATGCGCTCCAGCCGCGGCGGCTGAATGCGCCAGGCGTGCCAGTACAGCGGCACGTCGTGAAACCGGTCAGGGGCCAGGTCGACCAGTTCGCCGGTGGCCAGGAAGGCGCCGCACTGCTCCTCCGGCAGCATGCCGTAGCCCATGCCGTAGCGCACCGCGTGCACGAAGGGATCGCTGGCCGGCACGTAGTGGAACGGATAGGCGCCGTCCGGCAAGCCGAAGTGGGTGAGCAGGAAGGCCGACTGCATCGCATCCTTGCGGTCGAACACCACCAGCGGCGCGCGCTGCGCCGTCGCGCGCGTCATCCCGTCCGGGAACCAGCGCCGCGCAAAGTCGGGCGACGCCACCATCCGGTAGCGCATCGTGCCGAGCGGGCTGGCGCTGCAGCCGCGCATCGGCTCGGTCTCGCCCGAGATGCAGGCCACTGCATGGCCGCCCTCCAGCAGCGCGAAGGTATGGCCCTGGTTGTCGAGGACGAACTCCACCAGCAAGCCTTCCGCGTCCAGGATCGGCGCCAGCACCGGCAGCAGCCAGGTCGCCAGCGTGTCGTTGTTGACGGCCAGCGCGACCCGCGCCGGGCCGGGATCGATCTTCATCTCCGCCAGGAATTCCGACTCGAGCAGGGTCGAGCGGCGCAGGTATTGCAGCAGCCGCGTGCCGGGCGCGGTCGGGCGGCAGGGACGGCTGCGCACCAGCAGCGGCGTGCCCAGCTCCTGCTCGAGCGCCGCGATGCGCTGCGAGACCGCTGATGGCGTCACCTTGAGCTGGGCGGCGGCGCCCTCCAAGCTGCCGCAATCGATGGCGGCCAGGAAGGCGGCGCTGCGGCGAGGATCGATCGTCATGGATTAGATTTTCTTAAGTAACCTGAATAATCATGAATATAATTGAAGTGGGCCTGGCTGGCTGGGATAGTGGCGCTTCCTTTACAAGAAAACGCAGGGAGGCCGCCATGTTCTCGCATCAGGTTTATCTACAGGGGCTGGTGCTGGGCGCCGGCCTGATCATGGGCATCGGCGCCCAGAACGCCCACGTACTGCGCACGGCGGTGCGCGGCCGGCACGTGCTGCCCACGGTGGTCACCTGCATCGTGGTCGACGTGATACTGATCGCCGCCGGCACCGCCGGCCTGGGCGCGCTGATCCAGACATCACCGTTCTTGACGTCGCTGGCGCGCTATGGCGGCGCCGCCTTCCTGGTCTGGTATGGCCTGCGCTGCTGGAAGAGCAGCCTGCGCGGCGGCGCCTCGCTGGCCGCCGATCCGTCGGCGCAGGCCCAGACCCTCGGTGCGGCGCTGGCTACCGTGCTGGCGCTGTCGCTGCTCAACCCGCACGTCTATCTCGACACCGTGGTGCTGCTGGGCGCTGTCGGCAGCAGCCTGGCGGCCGAGCAACGCAGTTCCTTCGCGCTGGGCGCCATCACAGCGTCGATCCTGTGGTTCACCGCGATCGGCGTCGGGGCGCGCCGCTTCGCGCCGGTGCTGGCGCGGCCGGCGGTGTGGCGCGTGTTCGAGGCCCTCACTGGCGCGATGATGCTGGTGCTGGCGGCGTTGCTGCTGGCAGACAGCTGAGCGAAAAATTCGGTAGTGAGATGTTGTCCGGTGTAAAGTTGCCTTTTGCTCATCTCACCGCCCGGAGGCTGCTTGAACCGCTTGACCCTGAACGTCCTATCCCTGTGCCTGGCTGCCGCCGGCCTCTCCTGTGCCCATGCCGCGGATGTCGTCATCAGCGCCGACCGCCTGCTCGACGTGAAGAGCGGCCGCATGATCCAGAACCCCGAGATCCTGGTGCGCGACGGTAAGGTCGTCAGCCTCAAGCCGGATGCCGCCACGCCGCCGGCCGCCGACGCGACCCGCATCGCCCTGCCCGGCATGACCCTGCTCCCTGGCCTGATCGACATGCACGTGCACCTCGACTCCGATCCGACCTATGGCGGCTACAAGGGCCTCGAATACAACGACCGCTTCTGGTCGGCGCTGGCCGTGACCCATGCGGGCAAGACGCTCGATGCCGGCTTCACCACGGTGCGCAACCTGGGCGCCTCGGACTGGAACGACGTCGGCCTGGGCCAGGCGATCGCCGCCGGCAAGGTGCGCGGCCCGCGCATCGTGCCCGCCGCCTGGTCGTTCGGCGCCACCGGCGGCCATTGCGACAGCACCTACTTCCCGCCGTCGATGGACGAGAAAAACCCCTACAACGCCGACAGTCCGGACGAAGTGCGCAAGTCGGTGCGTGCGCTGCGCAAGTACGGCGCGCAGGTGATCAAGGTCTGCGCCACCGGCGGCGTCTTCTCGCGCAACACCGAACCTGGCCAGCAGCAGATGACCCTGGCCGAGCTGCGCGCCGCGGTGGAAGAAGCGCACCAGTGGGGCCTGCAGGTGGCGGCCCACGCCCACGGCGCGGCCGGCATCAAGGACGCGATCCGCGCCGGCGTCAACACGATCGAACATGCGAGCCTGATCGACGACGAAGGCATTGCCCTAGCCAAGAAGCACGGCGCCTGGCTGGCGATGGACATCTACAACGGCAGCTACACCGCGGCCGAGGGCAAGAAGAACGGCGTGCTGGAAGATAACCTGCGCAAGGACCGCGAAGTGACGGAACTGCAGCGCCAGAACTTCAAGAAGGCGCATGCGGCCGGGGTCAAGATGGTGTTCAGCACCGACGCCGGCGTGCACCCGCATGGCGGCAACGCCAAGCAGTTCGCCGTCATGGTCCAGTACGGGATGACGCCGCTGCAGGCGATCCAGACCGCCACCGTCAACGCGGCCGAGGCGCTGGCGCGCAAGGACGTCGGCGTCGTCGAACCGGGCCGCTATGCCGACATGGTGGCGGTGAAGGGCGATCCATTGGCCGACGTCACGCTGCTGGAAGCGCCGGCGGTCGTGATCCAGGGCGGCGTCATCGTCAAGGGCACTACGCTTTAAATCGCCTCCAGGCGCTCCAGCATGGGCGCGCAGCGTTCCTTCAAGAGCGCATGCAGCAGCTTCACCGCAGGCGAGAACTGCTTGCGGTGCGGGCACACCAGGTTCAAGGGGGTGGCTTCTCCGGGAACGTCCGGCAAGACCACCTCCAGCCTTCCCGCGGCCACGTCGCCGCAGACGTCGAGCCAGGATTTGTAGGCGATGCCTTCGCCCATCACGGCCCAGCGCCGCACCACGTCGGCGTCGTCGCTCACCAGCGCGCCTGTCACCGGCACCACCCGGTCGCCTTCCGGCAGCGGAAAACACCAGCGGTCATAGATACGGCCGCGCAGGCGGTAGGCCAGGCAGCTGTGCGTGGCCAGGTCGGCCAGCACCGCGGGGCGGCCGTGCCGTTCCAGGTAGGCGGGAGATGCGATCAGCACACGCCGGTTCTGTGGCGCCACCGGCAGCGCGATGAAGCTCGCGTCGTCGATCTGGCCATAGCGCAGCGCGATGTCGACCGGATCGCGGAACACGTCCGCCACCTGGTCCGACACCAGCAGCTGGATGTCCAGGCCCGGATGCGCGCGCCGGAATTCTCCGATCCACGGCAGCAGCACGTTGCGGCCAAAGTCGGACGGCGCCGCCACCTGCAAGGTGCCTGCCAGCTGCGCATCCTCGCCGCGCATGCCGTCCTGGCCGTCGCGCAGCGCCTGCAGCGCATCCTGGGCAAAGGGCAGGTAGCGCTTGCCCTCGTCGGTCAGGCGCAGGCTGCGCGTCGAGCGCGCGAACAGGCGGACGTCGAGTTCGCGCTCCAGCCTCTGAATCGCGGCGCTGGCCTGGCCGGGCAACAGGTTGACTTCGCGCGCGGCCTGCGAAAAGCTGCCCAGGGCGGCGGCGCGCACGAACACCGACAGGTCGTCGAGGCGGATCATTTTCTCTCCTACAGTGAAAGTGAAACCCTGCCGTGGCACTGTTTCGTTCGTCGGTGCATCCCTAGAATCCTCTCCAACCCCTGCCCACTTTACGCCTGGAGAAGAAAATGAAAGCGATAGTCTATACCCAACACGGCCTGCCCATCGACGACCCCCAGGCCCTGGTCGACACCGAGCTGCCCATGCCGCTGGCCGGCCCGCACGAC
>DDKG01000256.1:0-5982 GCA_002339265.1 Massilia sp. UBA2604
GGCATGGCCGCCAGCATAGCATCCTCCCGCCCGGCCTAGGTGCTGCGGGTGGCCAGCGCCGGCGAGGTGCTGGCCGCGCGCCACGCCGGGCCGTAGGCGGCGAGGATGCCGATCGCCCAAAACAGCAGGGCGCCGGCGATCAGGTAGGGCAGCGGCAGCCGCGTCATTTCCAGCTTGCTCACCAGGAGCCCGTTCAGGCCCACCCCCAGCAGCACGCCACCGAACACGCCGCCGCTGGTGATCAGGACGTTCTCCACGATGAAGTAGCGCAGGATGTCGATTCTCCGCGCGCCCAGCGCGCGCCGCACACCGATCTGCTTGCGGCGCTGGGTCACCCACAGGCTGGCCATGCCGACGATGCCGCTGCACGTGACCAGCAGCAGCAGCACGCTCACCGTCACCAGCATCCACGACAGCGCCATGTCGGCGCGGTAGCGATTCTGGCGATCCTGCTCCACGGTGGCAGTTTCGAGGATCATGGGGATCAGGGACGACTTGCGCAGCGCCTGCTCGGCGTCCTTGATTATGCGATCGCGTTGGCCGGGTTCGGCGCGTATGGCGTAGATCGCGCCGGCTGCGCCGTAAAGCCGCGCCGGCATGATCACCGAGTATTCGCCCAGGTCCCCGATCTGGGCATGTGCGGTCTGCAGGCGCTCGACGACGCCGACGACCATCGCGCCCGGCGCATCACCTGTACCGAAGTACATCGTCTTGCCGATCGCGGAGGCGCCAGGCCACAGCCTGTCGGCCAGCGCCTTGGTGACGATGACGGTGCGGGGCGGCGTGCGCTCCTGCTGCTCGTTGATATCAACCAGCTCGCCTGGCAGAAAGTCACGTCCCTCCACCAGTTGCAAGCCGAAGGTCTGGACCAGGGAATCGCCCGACACATACATGGCGGCCGACGTGGTCTCCTGCTGGGGATCCCGGGTGGCCGACATGCTGCTGGTGCTGCCACTGTTCGATAAGGGCATTTGGGAGACATGCGCAACCGAGAGAACGCCCGGCACCCCGCGCAATATCTCGGTATGCCGCTTGATTGTCGCCAGCATCTGTTCCGGGGTATCGTTGTTGAGGCTGCGTACCTGGAAGTAGAAAGTGGCTGCCTCGTCGAGCAGGCCGGAGGGGCGGGCGGCGACGGTGCGGCGCTCGTTGACGATGTGTAGCGCGTTGACCAGCAAGGCCAGGCTGAGCGCCACTTGCAGCGCGACCAGGATCGGGCCGGTCTTGTTGCGCAGGAGCGCCGAAAAGATGGGACGGATTTCCATGGAGGCTCCCGGGTTATTGCGATTTGAGTTGGATGGCCGGCGTGACCTTGCAGGCGCGCCAGGTCGGCAACAGGCCCGCAATCACGGCAGCCGCGATCGACATCACGAATGTCAATGCCAGCATCTGCAAGTCCATGCGCGCAACAGCCGCCATGCGCGCACTTTGCATGCCGATCAGGGCTAGCGCCCCGAACGACAGCGCCAGGCCGAGCAGGCCGCCTGCAAGGCCCACCACGCCCGTCTCGATCAGGAATTGCCGGAAGATGTCGCCACGCGAGGCGCCCAGCGCGCGCCTGATGCCGACCTCGGTTGCACGTACCGAGAACTTGGCCAGCAGCAGGCCGATGGTGTTGACGAGGCAGAGAACCAGGAAGGCGAACGCCAGCCAGGCCGACAGCTTGCTGTCATTGCCGACGACCTTGAGCTTCTCCATCCATTCCATCACGTTGTACAGCGCATTGGGGGCATTGCGCTTCATCCGGCCGAGCTTGCGCTGGTCGTTCGCGTAGTTGTCGATATAGGTTTGCAGTTCGGCGCGATCGGCGCTCGAACGGGTCTCGAACCAGAACTGGATCCAGGTGCACTCGGACGCCAGCAGGTTGGCGTAGCCACTTTCGCGGTTGCCGCTGCAGCTCATGCTGCCGGAGTGCCCGGTTTCGTGGCGGATGGCGCTGGAGAACGGGATGAAGAATTCTTCGCCCTGTCCAGGATGGCCGCCGCCGACCAGCTTGTAGTAGCGCGTCAGCGGCTTCCAGGTATCGGTTACCCCAACCACCGTGTAGGGATTGCCCATCAGCGTCAGACGTTGGCCGACCGGGTTCGCGTCTCCGAACAGTTTTTCCGACATGGCACGGCCGAGCACGACGACGTCCGCGCCGCGTTCGTCATCCTGCTCGCTCCAGGCATGTCCGTGCAGGAAAGGCACGTCGAACATGGCGAAAAAATCGCGTGTGGGCGCTATGCCGTTGCTTTTGAAGGCCGACATATCCTTGCGCGGCGGTTCGATCGGAAGCTGGACGCCGAACATGGCAGTGCGGCGCTCGCCCTGGCCACCACGCAGCAGGTTTGCGGCATCCTGGTAGCTCATCTGCATATCTTCGGGTTCGGCGCCGAGCGTGTAGCCATCCAGCTCGCCGTTATCGAACTGCGGCACGAACAAGCGTTCGCTCTTGGAGGGGATCGGGTCGCCCGACATCATGTGCAGGATGGTGAGCGTCGAGACGCTGGCGGCCACCCCGATCGCCAGGGTAAGGACCATCAGTGCGGTCAGCGCCGGATTGCGGCGCAGGCTGTGCACGCCGAGCTTGAAGTAGTAGCCGAACATGGAAGCTCCTTATGCCGGCAGGCCGGCGTTGGCGTCGCTACCGACGTTGGCCAGGGAAGGGCTGCGCCGCACCAGGTCGGACACCTGGCCGTCGATGATGTGCACGTTGCGATGGGTGCGCACCGCGAGCTCGGGATCGTGGGTCACCATCAGGATGGTGGTGCCGGCGGCGTTGATCTCTTCCAGCAGTTCCATCACGCCGCGCGCCATCTGCGTGTCCAGGTTGCCGGTCGGCTCGTCGGCCAGCAGCAGCTTGGGCGAGCCGGCCAGCGCGCGCGCGATCGCCACGCGCTGCTGCTGACCGCCCGACAGCTCGGCCGGATAGTGCTTCATGCGCGAGGCCAGGCCGACTTTTGACAGCGCGTCCTCGATCCGCTCCTTGCGCTCGCGCGCATTGAAGCCGCGATAGCGCAGTGGCACATCGACATTGTCGAACAGGTTTAGGTCGGGGATCAGGTTGAATCCCTGAAAGATGAAGCCCAGCTTTTCGTTGCGCAGGCGCGAGCGCGCTGCGTCGTCCAGCCCCTTGACGTTGACGCCGTCCAGGATGTATTCGCCCGACGTGAATTCCTCGAGCAGGCCGGCGATGTTGAGAAAGCTGGTCTTGCCCGAGCCGGACGGCCCGGTGACGGTGACGAATTCGCCGGGTTTGACCTGGATCTCGAAGCCGCGCAGGGCGTGGGTCTCGATCATGTGGGTGCGGTATACCTTGCTCAGGTTGGACATGCGCAGCATGGCGTGCTCCTTGGTCTGGTTGTGTTCTTGAAGGGACTCATTGATTGATCGAGATGCGATCGGCGTTCTTGAAGGCGTCGGTACCGGAAATCACGACCTGGTCGCCCTCCTTCAGGCCGGACAGGATCTCGACCGCCGAGATGCTGGTCGCGCCCAGCTGGATCGGGGTGCGCACGGCGACGCCATCCTGCATCACATAGGCATGGCGTCCGCCCTCGTTCTCGACGAACGGGCCGCGCGGCAGCATCAGCACATTCGGCTTTTCCTCGATCAGGAGGCGCGCTGTGACGCGCTGGCTCTGGCGCAGGCCCTTGGGCTGTTCGCCGTCGAAGCGCACCCGCGCCAGCACCTGGTTCTTGACCACCTCGGGCGACAGCGCTGACAGCTTGCCGGTGGCGCGGCCCGAGGGCAGGGTGATCTCGGCGCTCATGCCCAGGCCCAGGTCGCCGGCATAGGTTTCGGGCACCTCGACCTCGACTTCGAGCTTGGACAGGTCGACCAGCGTCATCAGCGGCGCATTGGCGATGACCACCATGCGGTTCTGGACGTTCAGGGTGCCGATGAAGCCATCCACCGGCGCGCGCACGGTCAGTTCGTCGACGCGGCGCTGGGCATTGGCCATCGACAGGCGCGCGCGCTCCATCTCGTTGGTCTTGGTGCGGATCGCCAGCTGGACGTCGTCGCCCTCCAGGTTGGCCGCCTGCGCCGCATGCTTGGCGCGGATGCCGGCCGAGTTGAGGGCGTCCTGGGCCTTCTGGTAATCGATCTTGGCGATAATGCCGACCACGCCCACGCTGTCGTAGCGCTCCACGGTGCGCTGGGCCGACAGGCGCTCGATCTCGGCGGTGTCGGCTTCGCGTTTGGCCAGCAGCTTCTGCTTCGCGGCCAGGATCTGCTGGCGCGCCACTTCGGCCTTGAGCTGTTCGTAGGTCGAGACTTCGCGCTTAAGGGCGTCGGTCAGGTCGGGCGACTCGAGCACCGCCAGCACGTCGCCCTTTTTCACGGTGTCGCCGGCGGCGACCTTCAGGTTGACGGTGGCGGGGGCGGTGGAATACAGCGTCGGGCTGACGGCGGCCACCACGCGACCGTTGACGGCGGCGTCGCGCACCAGGGTGCCGCGCTGGACCTCGGCGATGCGCACGCGGCTGGCGGAGACGGAGTGCTCGCTGCCGCTCCAGGCGCCGTACAGGCCGAAGCTGGCGGCGGCCAGGGCGACGGCGACGCCGATCGCCAATGCACGGCGCTTGATCTTGTGGCCGGCCGGCGGGGCGACGACGGCGTCTTGTTGGGATGTATCGCGGATCATGTTGTGTCCAGTAACGACGGGTTGCCTGTCGTTACTGCACGATCCGTGCCAGCACTTAAGTCATTGATTCATAAGGAGGTGGCCGGGCGGGCGCCGCTGTCCGCGGTGTCCGTCCGGTCTCAAGCGGTCGTTCGCGGACACGGCTGTCCGCATTTGCCACCGCCACCCGCACGTCGTTCCCGCGGAAGCGGGAACCCAAGGCCCTGGCGCAGCCACTACGCTTCACGCCATCGATAGGGTGCAAACTTGGGTTCCCGCCTTCGCGGGAACGACATGCGAAGGCTGGCGATAGAAGAGCGTCAGCTCACTTCTGCGGCTGCTGCTTCTGCCCGTACTTGCCGACGATCTCGCCCTTGGCCAGCACATGGCCCTTCACCGCCTGCAGCACCTGGTCGCGGTCGGCGCCGAACGGCACGTCCAGCATCTTGTCGAGCGCATAGACCTGGAAGTGGTAGCGGTGCGCCGCTTCGCCGACCGGCGGCTTGGGACCGTAGTAGCCGGGCGCGCCACGCGTGGTGCGGCCCTGCAGCACGCCGTCCGGGTCGGACAGGCGGGCCTGTTCCTGCACGCCTTCCGGCACGCTGGTGATATTGGCCGGGATGTTCCACATCACCCAGTGCACGAAGGGCGTGACCGGCTTGGCGTCCGGGTCTTCCATGATGACCGCGTACGATTTCGCGCCGTTCACCGGTTTCCACGACAGCGCCGGCGAGACGCCGTCCGCGTACTCGGTGTAGCGCTCGTGCAGCATGCCGTTGGCGCTGAAGCTGGATGAAGTCACGCTCAACTGGCCCTTGGCCTCGGTTTCTGGCCGCTTGTTCGCCAGCGGGACGTTGTTGCCCTTGTTGACCTGTTGTTCGGTGGGGCCGGCCGGCGCCTTCGGCGGCGTGGCGGCTGTCGTCTTGCCGCCGGTGTAGGCAATGCGGTAGATCACGCCGTTGGCGTCGTCCGCCATCAGCAGCGAGCCGTCCTTCGCCAGCGCCAGGCCGACCGGACGCGCGATATGGGTCTTGCCGCCATCCGTCAGGAAGCCGGTGACGAAGGGCTCGACCGACTTCGGCTGGCCGTCCTGGTAGCGCACGCGCACGATTTCGTAGCCCGAGGCCGGCACCCGGTTCCACGAACCGCGCATGGTGACGAAGGCGTCGCCCTGGTAGTCGGCCGGGAAGGCGCTGCCGGCGCCCCACACCCACTGCATCGGCGCCGCGTGGGCGGTATAGCCCAGCACCATCGGCGTGCTGCGCGC
Source organism: Massilia sp. UBA2604 (assembly GCA_002339265.1). Taxonomy (GTDB): domain Bacteria; phylum Pseudomonadota; class Gammaproteobacteria; order Burkholderiales; family Burkholderiaceae_D; genus Telluria. Next base: position 5,877 of record DDKG01000256.1, read on the forward strand.
CTTCCACTGTTCCTTGGTGATCTCGCCCTGTGGCGTGCTTTGCGGATAGATGTCGCCGGCGCCGTAGACGTGCGGCCAGCCGTATTGCTTGCCCAGCTCGATCTTG
>DDKG01000256.1:6101-10074 GCA_002339265.1 Massilia sp. UBA2604
CAGGTTGCGCAGGCCGCTGGCAAAGATGCTGCGGCTCTTGCCGTCGGGGGAAACGCGCAGCAGGGTGGCGTTTTCCACATTGCTCTCGTTGCAGGCATTGCAGGTGCTGCCGACGCTCAGGTAGAGCATGCCGTCGGGGCCGAAGGCCATGGTGCGGTTGGCGTGCTGGCCGGCGTCGGGCAGGTCGCCGATCAGCATCTTCAGCTCGCCCAGGCGGCCGTCGCCCTTGATGTCGGCCACGAACAGTTCCTTGGCAGTGACGAGGTACAGCTTGTTGTCGCGGATCGCCAGGCCATGGGCGCCGGCGCGGTTGGCCACCGTAATGGGCGCGGCGTCGGCGCGGCCGTCGCCGTTGGCGTCGCGCAGCAGCAGCACGTCGCCCTGGTCGCGCCGGCTCACGTAGACGTCGCCGTTGGGCGCCACCGCGATGATGCGCGCATTCTTGAGGCCCGTTGCAAAGGCGCTGACCGTGAAGCCTTGCAGGGCCTTCAGCGCCGCGATGCGCTCCGGCGTGGCCTCCACCTTGTTGGGTTTCCACACATTGATATTAGTGGAGAACTTGGTGCCGTCGCCTTGCTGGGCGGTGGCGGAACCGAACACCAGGCACAGAGCGGCTGCGAGCGAAGCGCGTTTCATCGGGGCCTACCTTTCTTGGTTGTCGTTATCGGAAGCACTGCGGGGGAACCTTGCCTCGATGATCGTGCCAGCGATTCGGAACGCGGTATGTTGGCAAACGTACATTGTCAGAATCAATGTTCAATATGCGACACAGGTAATTTCACGTCGCAAATGTTTTCTATCTTGCAAGTTGATCATCCCGCCCGTATGTTGGACTGGCACCCGGCGCCGCCGGTTCTCCCCGAAGGACACTCCTTGTCGTTGTTCGATCGCCTGCAAGTCCTGTGGCGCAACCTCGCATTCTCCCCGTCTGCCCCGCCGCGCCGCCATTTTTTCATCCCGGACGAGGTCGCTCGCCTGTACCGTCTCGATGGCGCCGCCGGCATCGACGACCAGACCTGGAACGACTTGCTGCTCGAATCGTTCGAAGAGAAACTGGCGCCGCAGGCCAGCATCTTCGCGCGCCAGGTACTGCACCTGCGCCTGCGCGCCGGCATCGGCGACGCGGAAAGCGCCGCGCAGCGCGCGCGCCTGCAGGCCTTGATGGACGACCCGGCCCGGCTGGATGCGATCGACGCCGGCCTGTCTACCCTTCGCCATGCCGATGCCGAAGTGGCCGGCCTGCTGTTCCAGGATACGGCGCCGACGATCCCTTTCTGGGCGCGCTGGTTGTGGTTGTTGCCACTCGCGCTGCTGCTGTCGCTGGCCGCCCTGGTGACCATGCCGCTGGGCTGGGTGCTGACCATGGCGGCGCTGGCTCCCCTGATGGCGCTGCAGATGCGTCTTCATCGCCCGCTCGAGGAATGGGCCGCCGCCATCCGCGCGCTGCACGCGCTGCTGCGCAGTGTCAGCCTGCTGGGTGGGCAGGACGGACCGCTCTTGGCGCCGTTCGTGGCGGCGCGCGCCAGGGCGGAACGCCTCCACCTGCGCCTGGCGCGTTCGCTGAGCCTGCGCATGATTCCGGGCGCGATCCAGTACGCCGACTGGTTCGCGGCGGCCAATGTGGTCTACCATTTCAAGACGTTGCGCATCGTGCACGCCGAGCGTGCCTTCCTGCGCGAGTGCTACCTCGCCTGCGCCAACCTGGAAGCCGACGTGGCCCTGGTGCGCCACCTGGCCTCGATGGAGCGCTGGTGCTGGGCCGAACGTGGCGATGCGCGCACCCTGGTGCTGGAAGACGGCATCCATCCCCTGATGGCGCAGCCGGCCGCGCTGTCGGTGGCCCTGGAAGGACGGGGCGCCTTCGTCTCGGGCCAGAACGCCTCGGGCAAGAGCACCTTCCTGCGCATGGTGGGCCTGAACGCGATCGCGGCGCGCGCCTTCGGCTTTTGCTACGCCACGCGGGCCTGCCTGCCGGCGGGACCGGTACGCGCCAGCATGCAGAACGAGGATTCACTGCTGGACGGCGAGAGCCTGTACATGGCGGAACTGCGGCGGGCGAAGGAATTGCTCGATGCCGCCGGCCAGCCGCCGGGCATCTGCCTGATCGATGAGGTGTTCCGTGGAACGAATCACCTGGAGTCGGTGTCGGCGGCATGCGCCGTGCTGGAACAGCTGGCTGGCCGCGACCTGGTGCTGGTGTCCTCGCACAACCTGGTGCTGGCGCCGCTGCTGCGGGAGCAACTGGCGCCGTTCTACATCGACACCGCGAATGGCAGCCCGGTATTGGCGCCGGGCGTGCTGCGCAACCCGAACGGCATCGCGCTGCTGGCGAGCCGGGGTTTTGGCGCGGAGATCGAAAACCGGGCGGCCGAGGTGGCGCGCTGGTTGAGCAGCCACCTCGTGGACCCGGATTTGCCACCGTCTGAACGTCGTCCCCGCGCAGGCGGGGACCCAAGTTTGCCTGCATTCCAGCAGCATCACGCGTAGTGGCTGATCGAAGGGCTTGGATCCCCGCCTGCGCGGGGATGACGTTCGGAAGCTAATGGCCGAGAAGTGACGTCAACTTACTTCGCGTCGTCGTCCAGCTTCAAGGCCTTGGCGACATCGTCCCAGGCCACCGCCTTGTAGTTCTGGGCGCCGTCCGGCATGCGCTTGAAGCCGTCGTGCACCACCAGCATGCCGCGCGCGAACGGGCCGCCGAAGTTGGCCGAGCTCACTTCCAGGCCGTCGGTCTCGGATGCGCCGTCGATGCCAGCCACCGGATCCATGCCGATCCGGAAGGCGCCGCGCACCTTGAACGGCGGCGCCGCATCGAACACGACGTAGCTGCTGTTGCCCTGGCTCGACACCACCAGGTAGCTGTGCTTCTGGCCGTGGTAGATGCCCATGCCTTCGATGTCGTCGTGCAGCCAGTCGCCCACCGGCATAACCATCTTGAGCGTGGTCGGCTGGTCGGCCTTCGCCGAGGTCACCCACAGCGCCTTGTCTTCCTCGCCCACGAACAGCAGGCCGCTGCGGTCGTCCGCCACGCAGCCTTCGGGTTGCGTCGCGACCTTGAACTGGCGCGCCAGCTTCGCGCCGAACTTGCCGCGGGCGCGGGTGATCTGCCAGTGCTCGTAGCGGCCGTCCTTGTCGTTGACGAAAGCATCCAGGCCGCCTGCCGAGGTGCGGTACAGGCAGGTGCCGTAGATGTCGCCCAGGCCGGTCGGCAGGCGCGCCGCTTCGGCCAGTTCTCCGCCGGCGTCGATCGTGTACAGCACCATCGATTGCTCGTCGCGCTGGGTGGCCAGGGCCAGGTCGAAGCGCTCGCTGCCGAAACGCAGGTCCTGGCGCACGTCGACGTTGTTCAGGCGGCCCGAAGGCAGGAACTGGGTCTGGCGGCCTTCCAGGTCATATACCAGCAGGCCCTGTTTCTTGTTGGAGCCGAGGATGCGCGACTTGCTCGCGTCCTTGGGATTGACCCAGATCGCCGGATCGTCGGCCGCGTCGCCCATCTGCGCCACCGGCGCGGTCTGCATGCGTGGCATCACGACCGGCAGGGCGCGTGGCGGCGCGCTGCCGGCTTTCCAGGCCAGGGCCGGCGCTTGCCAACCCTTCTCCGTCTGCACCATCAGCGAGGCGCCGCCCAGGCCCACCAGCTGTTCGCCGCCGAGCGCACGCGCCGGCAGCGCTTCCCACTTGGCGCCAGCGCGACGCCAGGTATGAAGCTCACCCTTCTCGCCAAGGGCGGCCACGCCGCCCGGCAGCACGGCCAGGCCGGCAATCTCGCCTTTCAGCTTGCCGTACGGGGTGTGCAGCGCCACCGGCGTGCGGGCCGACGGGCCTTCGGCGTCGGCGCCATAGGCCCACAGGCCCATGCCTTCCTCGGCCACGAACAGGGTGGCGTAGGCGTCGTCGACGCGGCAGTGCTCGACGCCGGTGGGCAGCGCCAGGCGGCGCACCATCCGGTATTGCTCGCCCAGCAGCCATTGCT
>DDKG01000194.1:0-4420 GCA_002339265.1 Massilia sp. UBA2604
GCGGGCGGGGAGGGCGCTTGCCCATCCTGTTCTCCGGCCAAATTGCATCCTTTTTTCCGCCATGCGCCTGATCACGATCGCCCTTGCCGTTTTGCTCGTGCTGATCCAGTACCCACTCTGGCTCGGCAAGGGCGGCTGGCTGTCCGTGGCCGACATGCAGGGCCAGGTCGAGGCCACGCGCCTCAAGACCGAGCAGCTCACCGCGCGCAACGCCAAGCTGGCCTCCGAGGTCATCGACCTGCGGGATGGCCTGGGGGCGGTCGAGGAGCGCGCGCGCTACGACCTGGGCATGATCAAGCAGGGCGAGATCTTCGTGCAGGTGCTGCGCAAGAACGAGCAGCCGGTCGAGTCGATGACCGTGCCGCCACCTCCGCCACCGCCGAAGGATGGCGCCAAGCCGGCGCCGACACACTAGTCAAACCGTATGAGTGAACAGAATTCCCCGATCGATCCCGCCAGCCTCGATTCGCTCGATGCGATCGCGGACTGCCTGGCCGATGCTTTCGAAGATGGCGACGGCGCCGTCATTGGCGCGGCGTTGAAGGCCGTGTCGGAGGCGCCGGGACTGGGCGCGCTGGCGGCCGCCGTGGGCGTGCCGCGCGAGCAGCTTGGTGCTGCGTTGGCGTCGGGGGAGTTCGACCTTGATCTCACGCTCGAGATCATGAAGGTGGTCGATTTGCATATGAGTGGTGGGCGTAGCGGCGATTGAGCCGCAGCAGGGGCAACACCACCACCCCAAAACAGCGTCGTTCCCGCGAAGGCGGGAACCCAAGTCCCTCGCTTCATCGGCATCGTCGAGCGCGGCCTCAGTGCGTGCAAGCTTGGGTTCCCGCTTCGCGGGAACGACGTTTTGGCGTTAGCGGTGCTAACGCCGGTACGTTCGGTTCATGCGGCCCATGCGGACCGCAATCACATCATCAGTTCTTCGAATCCGACGACGCTTCACCCTGGGTATGGCCCGCGCCTTGTTCCAGGAAAGCGCGCAGCATCCACGCGTTCTTTTCATGGATTTCCATGCGGGTCGCCAGCATGCCGGCGGTCGGCTGGTCGTCGGCGTCGTCGGCGATGCGGAAGGCCGCACGCGCGGTGCGCGCCACCGCTTCCTGGCCTGCGACCAGCTGGCGGATCATCTCTTGCGCGCCAGGCACGTTCGCTTCTTCCTTGATGGTCGACAGCTCGGCGTAGCGCTTGTAGGTGCCCGGTGCGAAGTGGCCAAGGGCGCGGATGCGCTCGGCGATGTCGTCCAGCGCGTTCCACAGCTCGGTGTACTGTTCCTGGAACATCACGTGCAGGGTCTGGAACATCGGGCCGGTCACGTTCCAGTGGAAATTGTGGGTCTTCAGGTACAGCATGTAGCTGTCGGCCAGGACGTGCGACAGCGAGTCGACGATTTTTGCGCGGTCTTCGGTGCTGATGCCAATATCGATATTCATGTGTTTCCTCCGTAGTCGGTAAGTCGATTCAGTAATGGGTACATGGCGCTGATGTTCGAAAATGCAACAGTGTCATAACAGCATCAGCTTACCATCTTGGCCGAAAACGCGATGGACGCCATCTGTGCTCCATCTAACGGCGCAGTTGTCGAGTTCGGCACTACTATCGGTAACTTATCAAGTGTGGCTTTCGATAGCAATCATACAAGAGGATAGTATGCCCCTTCATGCTGCCATCCGCGCCGGAGACCTCCCCGCCGCGACCGAACTGCTCCGCGCCGGCGCCGATCCGGATCGCCGTGACCCCGAAGGCTTCACGCCCCTGATGATTGCGGCCGGCCTGGGACAGTCATATACGGTCTCGACACTGCTGGCCGCCGGCGCCGACGTGCTGGCGCTCGATCCCCGTATGGGCGCGAGCGCGCTGCACAAGGCGGCGCAATCCGGCAATGCCGACGTGATCGGCTTCCTGCTCGACCATGGCGCCTTCATCGACCAGCAGTCGCCCGTGCTGGGCAATACGGCGCTGATGGACACGGTGCTGCACAGGCATTCCGGCGCCGTGGCGCGACTGCTGGAGCGCGGCGCCAGGCCGAACATCCGCAACCACTGGTCGCAGACGGCGCTCGACATCGCCAAGGCCGATGGACTGGACGCCATCGCGCGCCTGATCGAGGCCAGGATCGCGTCCGATGCCGCGCGGGTCGGCGCCTTGACCCTGGTCACTGCGGTCAAGACCGGCGACCTGGCCGAAGTCGAGCGCCGGATCGCCGCCGGAGCCCCCCTCGACGAACAGGTGCCGATGGTCGGCAGCCTGGACGACAACTACACCCCGCTGGGCATTGCGGCGCGCGAGGGCTATCTCGACATCGCGCGCCTGCTGCTCGACGCCGGCGCCGACGCCAGCCGCATCATCGGCCTGATGGGCGGCACTGCCCTGCATGACGCCACCTATTTCGGGCATGCCGACATCGTGCGCCTGCTGGCCGAGCCGCGGCGCGGCGCCAGGGCCTTGCCCGAGCGCGATGCGCAAGGCGCCTATAACGGCCTGTCGGCGCTGCATGACGCGGTCTGGCAAAAGCACCCTGACGTGGTGCGCGCCTTGTGCGATGCCGGCGCGCGCCGCGATCTCAGGGGGCATACGGGCCTGACGCCCCGCGAGCTGGCGCTGCACTACGGATATGACGACATCGCCGAACTGCTTGCCCAGGATCCGCGCGCGGGTGCGCCGGACGACACCGACCACAATGAGGAGATTGATCGTGACTGACGCCATTCGACCGCATCCCTTCGCCGTTCCCGATTCTGACCTGGACGACCTGCGACAACGCCTGGCGCGCACGCGCTGGCCCGACAAGGAAACCGTCGACGACTGGAGCCAGGGCGTGCCGCTGGCCAGGCTGCAGGCGCTGGCCGAGTACTGGCGCGACCGCCACGACTGGCGCGCCACCGAAGCGCGCCTCAACGCGCTCGAGCCGTCGTCGACCACCATCGACGGCCTGGATATCCATTTCCTGCACATCCGCTCGCCGGAACCCGATGCGCTGCCGCTGGTGATCACCCACGGCTGGTCCGGGTCGGTCGTGGAGAACGTGAAGGCCGCGCAGATGCTGGCCAATCCGCGCGCGCATGGCAAAGACCCGGCTGACGCCTTCCACGTCGTCCTGCCGTCGATGCCGGGCTTCGGCCTGACCGGCAAGCCGCGCGAGCCTGGCTGGACGCCGGAGCGCATCGCGCATGCGTGGGTCGAGTTGATGCGACGGCTCGGCTACGACAACTTCGTGGCGCAGGGCGGGGACTGGGGGTATTCGATTACCAACGAACTGGGCGGCATCGGCCTGCCTGCGGTCAGGGCCGTGCACTTCAATATGCTCCCCGTGTTCGAAGGTATGGAAGCGCAGGACGCGCAGGAAGAGGAAGGGCTGCGCCGCGTGCGCGACTTCCAGCAAGACCAGTCCGGCTACCAGCTGATGCAGATCCAGACGCCGCAGACGATCGCCTATGCGCTGACCGACTCGCCGGTCGGCCAGGCGGCCTGGCTGCTCGACCTGTACTGGCGCTGGATGGACCACGACGGCGATCCGACCGACGCGGTGGGCATGGACGGCATCCTCGACACCATCGACTGGTACTGGCTGACCGGCACCGCCGGGTCGTCGGCGCGCATCTACTGGGAGAGCATGCGCACTTTCAAGGAGCGCAAGATCGCGGTGCCGGTGGCGTTCACCCAGTTCCCGCGCGATCTGCACATGGCCAGCAGGCGCTGGGTGCAGGAACGTTATCCGACGCTGATGTATTACAACGAGGCGGCGAAGGGTGGGCACTATCCGGCCCTGGAGCAGCCCGAGATGTTCGCCGACGAGTTGCGCAAGGCGTTTCGCAGCGTGCGCTGAATGATTTTTTTAATTGCCGGCCTATGCACGTCGTTCCCGCGGAGGCGGGGACCCAAGGCGTCTGCGCTGCCACCTGCGTTCGAGGCAGCCGGCGGGCATGCAACATTAGGTTCCCGCCTCCGCGGGAACGACGTGCCGGCGCTGACGAAGGAATGACTCCTAGGCTCAGTGCGTACTACCGCTCGGCGGCATCATGGTCTGCACCGGGCTGTCGCTGGCGAACAGCTGCGCGCAGTCGACCTTGTCGAAGGCGTAGTGCTTGCCGCAGAAGTCGCAGTTGATGCCCAGTTCGCCCAGTTCGGCCAGCGCCGATTCGACTTCTTCCTGGCCCAGCATCTTGAGCATATTGCCGACCTTCTCGCGGTTGCAGCTGCAGTGGAACTGCGGATGCACCGGGTCGAACACGCGGATGGTCTCTTCCCAGAACAGGCGGTGCAGCAGGGTCGAGATGTCGGTCGACAGCAGCTCTTCGCGCTTGACGGTCTGGCCCAGCATCGCGGCGCGGTTCCAGGTTTCCAGGTCTTCGGCCTCGGTGGCCTGCTTGGTCTGGTCTTCCTTGCCGCTGTGGCGCGGCAGCTTTTGCAGCAGCAGGCC
>DDKG01000194.1:4538-23022 GCA_002339265.1 Massilia sp. UBA2604
CATGTAGTTCTCGATCACGGTCGCCATGTCGTCGCCGTCGAGCGGCACCACGCCCTGGTAGGGCTGCTGGCCCGGGACCTTGTCGGCCGGGTCGAGCGTGATCACGAAGCGGCCCTTGCCGTTCGCATTGAACATGTCGTTCAGGGTGACGTCGTCCGCGATCTCGACGTCGGGGGCCAGCTTGGCCGTGGCGCGCATGCGCAGGTCGGCGTCGCACTCGACCACCAGCAGGCGCACCGGGCCGTCGCCGTGGATCTGCATCACGATCGAACCGTTGAACTTGAGGTTGGCCGACAGAAGGGCGCCGGCCGCCACCATCTCGCCCAGCACCGAACGCACGGCCTTCGGGTAAGCGTGACGGGCCTGGATCTCGCGCCAGGTGTCCGAAATCTCGACGAGCTCGCCGCGCACGGCCGCATTGTCGAAGATGAATTTTTGCAGGGTGTCCCTGCTGGTGGTGCCAGTATCCGTAGTCGTCATTCTTTATCCGATTTTCTTGAGCTGCGTCTTGAACAGCTGGCCGCGCGCCACGTAGCCCGCAGCCGTGCCTTCCAGGCGCAGCAGGTCTTCTTGTGTCAGTGTCCGCACCACCTTCGCGGGCGAACCCAGGATCAGCGAGTGGTCGGGAAATTCCTTGCCTTCCGTGACCAGGGCGCCGGCGCCGACCAGGCATCCCTTGCCGATCCGTGCACCGTTGAGCACCACGGCCTGGATCCCGATCAGCGACCCGTCGCCCACCGTGCAGCCGTGCAGCATGACCTGGTGGCCGATCGTCACGTTCTTGCCAATGTCGAGCGGGTAGCCCGGATCGGTGTGCATCACGGTGCCTTCCTGAACATTGCTGTTCTCGCCGATCGTGATGCGCTCGTTGTCGCCGCGCAGCGTGGCGCCGAACCACACCGAGGCATTCGCCTCGAGCGTGACCTTGCCCACCAGGGTGGCCGAGTCGGCGACATAGGCCGACGGATCGATCTCGGGCGCATGCTCGCCCAGCTGGTAAATCGCCATGGTTGTGCTCGCGGAGGTGGAAATGGCGCTATTTTACCGCTCCCGTCCCCCAGCCATGCCGCCACCGTCATGTACCGAAGTCCGGCAGATGGGGCCGCAGCGCGCGAATTCAACCGCCGGCCCGTATAATCATCCGAACGACCGTTCTATTTATGGAAAAGCAATATGACGCCTTCTCGTTCCGAATTCCTCAGCGTGCGCGGCCTGCGCATGCACGTGCGCCACTGGGGCTCGCCCGACGCCCCCAAGCTGTTCATGCTGCACGGCTGGATGGACGTGTCGGCCTCGTTCCAGTTCATGGTCGATTGCCTGCAGGGCAATTGGCACGTGATCGCGCCCGACTGGCGCGGCTTCGGCCAGAGCGAGCGTTCGGGCTTCGATACCTACTGGTTCCCGGATTACGTGGCCGACCTCGAAGTGTTGCTCGACCATTACGCGCCTGGCGAAGCGGTGAACCTGCTCGGCCACAGCATGGGCGGCAATATCGCCGGCATCTATGCCGGCGTGCGGCCGCAGCGCATCGCGAAACTGATCAACCTGGAAGGCTTCGGCCTGCCGACCACGCACCCGAAACAGTATCCGGGCCGCGTCGCCAAGTGGCTGGACGAGTTGCGCGACCCGCCCGAGATGCGCGGCTACGCCAGCCTCGACGAAGTCGCGGCGCGCCTGCGCAAGACCAATCCGCGCCTGGCGCCCGAGCGCGCCGCCTTCCTGGCTGCCCACTGGGCCGAGCAGGACCGCGACGGCCTGTGGAAGATCCTGGGCGACCCGGCGCATAAAATGAGTTCACCCCTGCTGTACCACGTCGACGAGATCATGGCCTGCTGGAGCGCCATCACGGCGCAGGTGCTGTGGGTCGAGGCCGAGGACACCGATATGTGGCGCTGGATGGGCGCGCGCGAGCAGGCGCGCGCCGAGGTCGACCGCAGGATGGGCTACCTGCGGAACGTGGCGCCGCGCATGGTCCCGCAGGCGGGACACATGCTGCACCACGACCAGCCGGAACTCCTCGCCAGCATGGTTGAGGAATTCCTGACGGCTACTACCTGAGCAGCCGGGCCGGCCGCAGCATCAGCGCGCTCCAGGTATGGCGCAGCGTGGCCAGCAAGGTCACCAGCGCCACCCCGGCCAGCGCCAGCCAGGGCATCGCAACCACGCGCGGGGCATGCTCGACGAAACCGGCCTGGTAGTGGCCGATCGCGAAAAAGGCCAGCGGCAGGCCGAGCACGGCGGCGATGCCGATCAGGCTGCCCAGTTCGCGTCCCAGCAGCATGGCGATATGAAAGCGGCCCGCGCCGTACAGCTTGCGCAGCACGATTTCGCGGGCGCGCCGCTGCACGATCGAGGCCGACAGCGCGACCATGCCGAAGGCCGTGATCGCCAGCGCGATCAGGGTGGCCAGCGCCAGCAGTTGGGCCAGGCGGCGGTCGTCGGCATAGTTCGCGGCCAGCACGTCGCCCGCACGCTCGGTGTGCATGATGGCGTTCGGGAAGTAGCGGTTCCACAGCGCCGCCACGGCGCGCTCGGCATCGACCACCGAGGAAGTGCTGCGCACGCTGAGCACCGCAGCCCAGTCGGTATTGAGCACGTACAGCGTCGCGCGCGGCTCGTCGTGCAGCGAGCGGAAGCGCAGTTCGGGTGCGATGCCGAGCACGCGATATGGAATCATCTTGCCGTCGTGGCCCGGATGCAGCAGGGTCTGGCCCACCGCGGCCTGGGGCGTGGCGAAGCCGAGCTGGCGCGCCGCGATGGCATTGATCACGACCGGCCCCACTGCATTTTCCTGGTCCAGGCGCGGATCGAACAGCCGGCCCGCCGCCGGTGTCAAGCCATACACCTCGAAGAAGTTGGTGTCGACCATCTTGGTTTCCGCCGATACGCTGGCGCCGCCGTCGCGCTTGATGTCCTGGATCACGCCACTGCCGGACCGCCCCACCACGTGCTCGGACAGCACCAGGCTGTGCACGCCGGGCTGCTGGCCGAGCGCCGTCATGAAGCCGCGCACCGCCTCGTTGTTCTTGCCGCGCTCGGGCAGGTCGACGATCAGCAACGGGGCGGCGTCGAAGCCGGGCGAGGCGTTGACGGCGAAACGGGTTTGCAGCGCGATGCCCATGGCCAGGCTGGCCAGGCCGACCGCGGTGGCGATCTGCAGCACGGTCAGCGCTTTTCTCAGGCGGGCGCCGGCGCGCGATTCGGTATTGGCGCGGCCGGCGAGGGCCCTTCCGGGGCGCACGCGCAGCGCCGTCCAGGCCGGCTGCAGGCCGGCGACCACGCCCAGCACGACGCCGATCAGCAGCGCCGCCGCCACGTTGACGGGCGTGAACAACTGGTCCAGGTTGCGGTCGACCAGCTCGGCGAACAGGGGCAGTGCGAAATATGCCAGCAGCAGGCCCAGCACGGTAGCCAGCAGCGTCACCAGCAGCGACTCGGCCATGAACTGCAGGACGATCCGGCGCACGCTCGCGCCCAGCACCTTGCGCATGCCGATCTCGCGCTGGCGCCGCAGCACGCGCACCGTGGCCAGGTTCACGTAATTGATGGCGCCGATGGCCAGGATCAGCAGCGCTACGACCGCCAGTCCGGTCACGGTGGTGCGGTCGCCCCGGTCGCCCGGCGGCGAGACGGGATTGCGCGCCAAGTCGCGGTCGAAATACGCTTCGCGCAGCGGCGACAGCGCCAGGTCCATCACCTTGCGCTCGCCCAGGCGTGCACGCACGTCCGGCGGCACGCCCTGGACCGCGGGCGCGGTGTCGAGCACGCGCTGCAGCAGCGCCGCCACCTGCGGCACGGCGCCAGGGTCCTTGATGCGCAATAGCAGGCGGCCCCAGGCGCCATGCTCGCCGGTCTGCAGCTCGGTGCGCATGCCCGGATCGTTCAGCACCGAGCTCACGCCATACAGGGCCTCGAAGGGAATGGTGGTGTTGGCCGGCGGGTCGGGCACGATCGCCGCCACCCGCAGCACCTTGTCGCCGACCTGGACGGTCCGGTCGAGCGCGCGCGCTGTGCCGAACAGGCGTTGCGCGGTCGCTATCGTCAGCACCAGGCCTTCGGGCCGGGTGAGAGCCGCGTCCAGGTCGCCCTCGAGCGCGCGCAGTCCCAGCACCTGGGCGAAATGGGGCAGCACCAGCAGGCTCGGCATCTTGTGCAGGGTGCTGCCCACCTTGACCGTCGGCGGGTCCGGGCGGAAGAATGCGGTGGCGTCGTCCACGCCCGGGGTTTTCAATGCGACCGCACGCAGCAGCAGCGGGGCCTGGTCGAACCAGGGCGTCACCGGATCGACGTTGAAACGCTGCTTGACGACGTAGATCTGTTCCACCTGCGGCACGTGGGTATCGTAGCGCCAGGAATACTGGACGAAGCCGAGCAGCAGCAGGCAGGCCGCAAAGCCGACCGAGAGGCCCAGGATGGCGATGGCGCTGTAGCCCGGCTCGCGCACCAGGTGGCGCAGCCCGATCCGGAAATCGTCCAGCCTCATGGCGCCACCTCTGCCAGTACGGGGGCGTCGGCCTCGATCCGGCCGTCGAGCAGGCGCACGGTGCGTCCGGCCTGGGCCGCGTGATCCGGCGAGTGGGTGACCATGACCACGGTGGTGCCTTCGTCGTTGATCTGGCGTAGCAGGCGCATCACCTCATTACCGTGTCCGGTGTCGAGATTGCCGGTCGGTTCGTCGGCCAGCAGCAGGGCGGGGCGCGCCACCAGCGCGCGCGCGATGGCCACGCGCTGCTGCTGTCCACCCGAGAGCTGGGACGGGCGGTGCCCGGCCCGATGGCCGACGCCGAGTTTTTCCAGCATCGCCGCCACGCGCTCGCGCCGCTCCTGGCGCGACACATCGGTATAAGTGAGCGCCAGCTCGACGTTTTCGGCCACCGTCAATTCTTCCAGCAGATTGAAGTCCTGGAAGATGAAACCGATGCGCCCGCGCCGCAGCGTGTTGAGCGCGATCTCGCTCTGGCCGGCGACGTCCTGGCCATCGAACCAGTACTGGCCGCTGTCGCAGGTTTCGAACAGGCCGAGCACCGAGAGCAAGGTCGATTTGCCGCATCCCGACGGGCCGGTGATGGCCACGTATTCGCCGGCCTTGATGTCGAGCGAAATATGGTCGAGGGCGGTCGTTCTGACCTCGCCGCCCGTGAATGACTTGCTGAGATTGACTAGCTTGAGCATACGGTCTCCTGTTGGACGATGCGGCCGCGCCGCGTGGGGGCAAAACGGTGCTAGTCCTCGCCGACGAGCCGCAGCCGTTCGGCCTTGCCGAACGCCGCGCTACTGGAGACGATGACCCGCTCGCCGGCGTTGATACCGTCGAGCACTTCGATCTGGCTGTTGCTGCGCCGGCCGATCTTGATCGGGCGCCGCACGGCGCTGCGGCCGTCAAGCGCCACCACATAGGCCCAGGCGCCGCCGCTGTCGTTGACGAAGGCGCCGTTGGGCAGCAGCAGGCCCTTGCTGGCCGCGCCGAGGGTGATGCGGGTATCGGCGCTCTGGCCGGGACGCAGCGAGTCGGGCTGTGCCTGGGAGAAGATCAGCTCCACGACGAAGCGGCCATCCTTGATCTGGGGGAAGATGCGGCTGACTTCGACCGGATAGCTGCGGCCGTCGACGTCGACGCTGCCGCGGTGGCCCAGGGCCACGCGCGTCAGGTAGAACTCGTCGACCTGGGCCGTGAGCTTGAAGCGGGTAGGGTCGTCGATGCGGCCGATGCGCTGGTCGGGGCGCACCGTTTCGCCCACCTGCAGGCGGAAGTCGGTCAGGCGGCCGGCCACCGGCGCCCGCACGGCAAGGGCGTTGACCGTGTTGCTGACCAGGCCAAGTCCCGTCTCCAGGCCCTCGATCGCCTTCTGCATCTGGCGCACCACGTCCTGCTTGATGGCCAGGTCGGTGCGCGCCGCACTGTCGGCCTCGTCCAGCAGGTGGCGCTGCTGGGCCAGGCGGTCGGACGCTTCCTCGGCCTGGGCCGGCGACACGAAGCCCCTGGCGGCCAGTTCGGCGGTGCGCTTGTCGTGCTTGGCCGCCTGCGCCAGCTCGTAGCTGAGCTCGGAGATGCGGCGCTGGTGGTCGGCGCGGCTCGTCTCCAACGCGACCCGCATGCTCGCAAGGTTGGAAATCTGCTGCGCGTGTTCGGACTGGCGCGCCAGCAAATCGAGGTGGCGCTGCGGGTTCGACAGGCGGAACAACAGCTCGCCTTTTGCGACGACCAGGCCGTCGCGGGCGATCACTTCCTCGACCCGGCCCGATTCGGTCGAGTCGAGCATCACCGAGGTCAGCGACACCGCCTGGGCCCGCACGACCAGGTCGTCGCGGAATGCGCCGAGTTCGGCGGTGGCGATGTGCACGTCGGCGCGCGCCACGTCGAGTCCGCGCGGCCAGGCGACAGAGCCGGCGAAGATGATGCCGGCAAATGCCACGGCGGCAAGTGCGCGCCAGCGAGTGGGCAAGGGAAAACGTCTCGTCGCGATGGGGGCGTCCATGGCCGCGCCCGTAGCCGGGCTGGTGCGGACAGGGTCGAGGTCCGAGTGGTTCATTTGCCGCCCGTTGCGATGTCCGGCTGCTGCACCTTGCATTCCCCTTGCCCTGATGTGTGTTATTAGCTTAGCACGCTTGTTCCTTTGGATAGCAAGATAAATTACTAGATTGTGGAAATAAAAGTTCCGGCATTGTGAATTGATGCATGCGACATAAAGTAAATGTCAATTGCTACTAAATGGATGTTTAACCATTGGCGTTGTAATCACACCTCATCCAGGATTGATAAATTGCCGGTGGGAAACTACTGTGCTACAGTCGCCCCCGAGCGTGCGCCAGTCCGGCCGCACCACAGACCGACAGGATTCACGATGGCTTACCGAGGCGTCAGCGCGCTCGTCGCCGGCCTGCTGCTCGCAGGCTGCGCCATTCCCTACAGCCCCGTCCCGGTGGCCACTAATTTTTCCAGCACGCAGCAGCTCAAGGTCCAGGCCGCAGCCCACTGGGGCGTGATCGCGCGCCATATGGCGACCGAGCTCGGCCCGACCCTGAAGACGGCGCCCAGCCGTTCGCTGTACGTCGAGCCGCTGCAACCGTCGACCTTCAGCACGGGCGTCAAGTCGCACCTGGTCACGGCCCTGGTCAACGATGGTTTCGTGGTGGTCAAGAATCCGGTGCCGGGAGCCCTCAAGATCGAGCTCGACACGCAAGTAGTCGCCTTCTCGGCCGACCGTCCGCAGTACCGCTACGTCGGGCTGCCGACTGCGCTGGCCAGCGGCGCCTGGGTGCTCACCAGCATCCAGCACAGCCCCGAGTGGCTGGTCACGGCCGGCCTCTACGGCTATGACGCGCATCGCTGGTTCACCGCCCAGTTCGCGCCGGGCGATACGCCGAAGACCGAGATGATCGTCACCGTCTCGGTGGCGGACGAGCAGCGCTACTATGCGCGCAACACCTCGGTCTACTACACCAGCGACGAGGACCTGGCGCTGTACGACGCCGCCCTGGCGGCGCCGGTGCCGACATCGAAGACCTTCGCGGTCAAGGACCATTGAGCCCGAGCATGCGCACATTGAAAACATCTGCGGCCGCGCTGGGCCTGGCCTTCCTGCTCGGCGGTTGCGCGCTGGTCGAACAGCCCAACTACACCTCGGTGAGCGCGAACGATTTCGTCGCCGCCAACTACCGTGCGGCCGACGCATTGCAGGCCCAGCTGGCCGGCAAGCTGGCCGGCGACCAGCCCCTGATCATGGCCACCCTGGTCAATATTGACGCGCTCGAGCATTCCTCGATGCTGGGCCGCGTGGTGTCCGAGCAGATCGCCACCCGCCTGGCCCAGGGTGGCCTGCCGGTGCTGGAGATGAAGCTGCGTAACAGCGTCTACCTGAAGCGCAACCAGGGCGAGCTGATGCTCACCCGCGAGCTGGGAGAGGTGGCCGGCACGCACAATGCGCAGGCGGTGGTCGTGGGTTCGTATGCCGAGACGCGCGACACCATCTTCATCAACGTCAAGGTGATCCAGCCGACCACGAACCTGGTGCTGGCGGGGCATGACTACGTGCTGGCGAAGCAGGGCACGATCCGCTCGATGCTGGTGCCGGACTAATTACAGCAAGCTGCCGCACCAGTTCCGGCAGCTGATTGCGTACCCAGCGCAGCTCGGCGTCTGCCAGCGGTTCCGATGCCTGCGCCAGCGCGGCGAGCCGTTCCAGCACGGCTGGATCGATCCCGCTGCGGTCGGCACCCGCGTGCACGATCGACTCCACGAAACGCTGCGCCACCGGGCCGATCGGCCCACCCTCGGCGCGATACCGCTGCAGCTCGCCCATCAGGTACAGGGCGAGGGCAGGCGGAGGCGGATCAGGCGGCGTTGCCGGCGGCATGCAGTTCGCGCACCAGCGTCTGCACCAGTTCGGCCGCCGGCATGGCCCGCGCGAGCGGCGCGCCTTGTCCGGCCCAGTGCGCCGCAAACTCATGGTTGCCCGATTTCGCTGCCGCTGCGTGCAGCTGCTTGGCCGCGTCATAGGCGACAGGGTAGGCGGCCGGGACGCCGGACGCGCCATGCGTGATCAGGCGGTTGACGATGCCGCGCGCCGGCCGTCCCGAGAGCGCCGCGGTCAGGGCGGTGGTGGCGGCGCGTGCGCTTTGCAGATTGGCGCGGTAGGCCTCGCTTGCCGCCGATTCCGACGCCAGGATGAATGCGGTGCCGAGCTGGGCGCCGGCCGCGCCGAGGTCCAGCGCAGCCTTGATGCCGGCGCCATCCATGATGCCGCCGGCGGCGATTACCGGCAGTCCGGTGCGCTTGACCAGCAGGCGCACCAGCACCGCCATGCTCAGCCGTTCGTCGGTCGCCTCCAGGTCGAACATGCCGCGGTGGCCGCCGGCTTCGATGCCTTGCGCCACGATCGCGTCGATGCCCGCCTTTTCGATCCGCAGCGCCTCAATCAGGTTGGTGGCGGTGGCCATGGTGCGCACTCCCGCCGCGCGCAGCGCCGCCAACCGCTCGCCCGAGGGCAGGCCGAAGTGGAAGCTGACGACTTGCGGGCGCAGCTCGAGCAGCATCCGGAACGTCTCTTCGTCGTCGTTGAAGCTGCGGTAGATTTCATCGAGCGTGGCGGGCGGCGCAGCGCCGGCCTCGGCGAACAGCGGCGCCAGGTGGGCCAGCCAGGCCGACTCGACGGCGGCATCGCGCTGGGCCGTCGGGTGGCAGAACACGTTGACGTTGATCGGTTTATCGGTCAGCGCCCGCGTTTCCTCGATCATCGCGCGCGCCTGCGCGGCCGTACTCGCACCGATTCCCAGTGAACCCAACGCGCCGGCATTCGATACCGCCGCCACCAGATGCGGGGTGCCCACGCCCGCCATCGGCGCCTGGATGATCGGATGCTGGACGGATAGCAGGGACAGGAATGGATGGGACGGTTGCATGGCGGCTCCTTTCGTTTGACCGTAATTCTCAATGTGAGAATGAAGTGATGGTATCATTCTGTTTTGAGAAAAGATATATGGAAACTGAATCTTTGCGGATTTTCTGTGCCGTGGCTGCGGAGCTGAGCATCACGCAGGCCGCGGCGCGGCTCGGACGGGCGCCGTCGAACGTGACGACCCGCATCCAGCAACTCGAGGCGGACCTGGGCGCCGAATTGTTCCTGCGCATCGGCAAGCGTATCGCTTTGTCGACGGCCGGCGAGCAGTACCTGGTCTATGCCGAACGGCTGCTGGCGCTGGAAGACGAGGCGCGGCAAGTCGTGTCGAACGGCGCCTCGGGCGGCGTGCTGCGCATCGGCAGCATGGAAAGCACGGCGGCCAGCCGGCTTCCGAGTGTGCTGGCCGCGTTTCACGTCGACCATCCCGCCACGCGGCTGGCCTTGCGCACCGGGCCGTCGCGCCAGACCATCGAGCAGGTGAGAAACGGCGCGCTCGATTGCGCCTTCGCCGCCTTGCCGGACGGTGGCGCCGAGCTGGCCGAGATGGGATTGCAATCGATGCCGCTGTGGACCGAGGAGCTGCTGTTGCTGCTGCCGCCTGGCGAGGCGGACGTCGACGACGCCCGGCAGGTGAGGGCGCGCTCGCTGGCTGCCTTCCCGCAGGGCTGCACCTATCGCAGCCTGGCGGAAGAGCGGTTGGGCATCGCCGGCGCCGCCTGGCGGGTGCAGGAAATGAACTCGTATCACGCGATGATCGCCTGCGTTGCTGCCGGCGCCTGCGTGACGGTGCTGCCGGCCAGCGTGCTGGCACTGAGTAGCGCGCCGGCCGCATTGAAGACTCTCTCGCTGGGGCGTCTCGATACCTGCCTGGTGTGGCGCGACGGCTTTGCCACACCGGCGTTTCGCGCATTCGCCGGCGGGCTGCCGACGGCGTGAGGTGGAAGCAGGGAGAGCGCGAAATACGCGTACAATGACCGTTCCAGTTACCTCATTGTCCCCATGCTGAAAGTCGACCTGCACTGCCATTCCACCGTCTCCGACGGCGTACTCGCTCCTTCCGATGTCGCGGCTTACGCGCGCAAGGGCGGGGTCGACGTATGGGCGCTCACCGACCACGACGAGGTCGGCGGCATCAAGGCCGCGCGCAAGGCGGCGGGCGAACTCGGCATGCGTTTCGTGGCCGGGGTCGAGATCTCGGTCACCTGGGCCAACGAGACCGTGCACGTGGTCGGCCTGCAGGTCGACGAAGACAATCCGGCCCTGATCGCCGGCCTGGCCGCGACCCGCAACGGCCGCGAGCAGCGCGCGCGCGAGATGGCGGCGCAGCTGGAGCAAGCCGGCATTCCCGGCGCCTACGAAGGCGCGCTGCGCTACGTCGCCAATCCCGACCTGATGTCGCGCACCCATTTCGCGCGCTTCCTGTGCGAGATCGGCGTCTGCGAAACCACCTCCGAAGTGTTCCGCCGTTTCCTGACCGAAGGCCGGCCCGGCTATGTGCCGCACCGCTGGGCCACGCTGGACGAGGCGATGGGCTGGATCCGCGGCGCCGGCGGCATCCCCGTGATCGCGCATCCGGGCCGCTATAAATTCAGTCCCACCGCCGAAGGCGTCCTGTTCGACGAGTTCCGCCAGCTGGGCGGCAACACCATCGAGGTCGTCACCGGCAGCCATACGCCGGACCAGTACCAGGCCTATGCCGAGGTGGCGCGGCGCTACGGCTTCCTGGCGTCGCGCGGCACCGATTTCCATGCGCCGGGCGAGGCGCGGGTGGAGTTCGCCGAGCTGCCGCCGCTGCCGTCCAACGTCAAGCCGGTGTGGCACGACTGGTTTTAGTCGACGCCAAAGCATGATCGAACCCGCTGCGGCGGGTTTTTTCTTGTCTGCGCCAAAAACACCACAAGATCAGCACACGCTTGATATATGTTTTATACTCCAACCAGAGTATATGAGGAGTATAAAGCGATGAAGCTGAGCACACAGCAACAGAAATTGCCCGACAGTGACAAGGTCACGGTCAATGTCGGCCTGGTCGACCTGGCCCAACTGGACTTGCTGGTGGAAGAAGGCTTTTATTCGAACCGCACCGATTTCGTCCGCACCGCGATCCGCAACCAGTTGCAGGTGCATGCCGATGCGATCCGCCAGACGGTCACGCGCAAGCGCTACGTGATGGGCATGCATCGCTATGGCCGGCCCGAGCTGGAGCAGGTCGTTGCAAGCGGCCAGCGGCTCGAGATCCACGTGCTCGGCCTGGCCGTGATCGAGGACGACGTCCCCGCCAGCCTGGCGCGCGAGGCGATCGCATCGCTCCAGGTGCTGGGCGCCTTCATTGCAACGCCGGCCGTGCGCGAAGCGCTGGCCGACCGCCTCCAATCATGAAGAAGGAAAAAGCCATGAAACCATTCGAACACTTCATCGGCCAGATGCTGGAATCGGCGCGCCGCGTGCAGGCCCGCGACCCGCAGGCCGCCACCGACATCATCCAGCAGGCGCTGGCCCAGGCCGGCTTGCTGACGCCGCAACAGAAGACCGGCGCGCCAACGCAGGCGCCGGAATTCGTCGACCTCAATCCGCCGCCGGCCTGGAGCAAGCCGAAGCCACGTCCCCGTCCGGCTGCAAAGGCGGCGGCACGCCTGCCCGGCCGCTTCATCGTCGGCAGCCACGGCTGCGAAGCGGGCAGCCGCCGCTACAAGCTGTACATTCCCGCGAAGCCGGCCGAGGGCCGCCGTCCACTGGTCGTCATGCTGCACGGCTGCACCCAGAACCCGGACGATTTCGCGACCGGCACCGGCATGAACGCGCTGGCCGAGGAATTCGGCGTTCTCGTGCTGTACCCCGAGCAGGACGGCCGCGCCAACCGTTCCCACTGCTGGAACTGGTTCGAGCCGGGCCATCAGGCGCGCGACGCGGGCGAGCCCGGCATCCTGGCCGCGATGACGCGTGAGGTAATGCGGGAATACGATGCCGAGCCTTTGCAAGTCTTTGTGGCCGGCATGTCGGCCGGGGGCGCGATGGCGGCCGTGCTCGGCGCCGAATATCCGGAACTGTTCGCCGCGATCGGCGTCCACTCCGGCTTGCCGGCGGGTAGCGCGCGCGACATGATCACGGGCCTGCAGGCGATGAAGAAGCCGGGCCGCGCGCGCAGCCTGCGCAAGGCAGTGCCGGTGATCGTCTTCCATGGCGACGCCGACCACGTGGTCAACGCCGCCAATGGCGAAGCGGTATTGAAACAGTTCGTCGGCGCCCACGCCGGCCTGCGCGCCACGCCGCTGCATGCCAGCGAGACCGAAACCACGCAGGGCGGACGCCGCAGCACCTGCCGCACCTGGCGCGACGAGGGGGGAAGGGCGATGGCCCAGCACTGGATCGTGCACGGCGCCGGCCACACCTGGACCGGCGGCGATGCGGCCGGCTCACATACCGATGCGCTCGGCCCGAACGCTTCGCGCGAGATGCTGCGCTTCTTCCTGGAGCGGTAAAGCGCACGGCCCGGTCCGGTTATGGCTGGGCCTTGAATTTTGCGCGGTTCAGCCCAATCTTGGCATCCTGTCATCAACTTACTGGAGATGTCTGTCATGAAGCGTGTTGTTCTGTTCCTTGCCACCAACCTTGCCGTCGTGCTGGTCCTGACGCTGGTGATCAATCTGTTCGGCCTGGGCCGAGGTGTCTCGGCGCAGGGCATCAATGTCGGCGAACTGGCCGTGCTCTCCGCGGTGATCGGTTTCACCGGCGCCTTCATCTCGCTCCTGATGAGCAAACCGATGGCCAAGTGGTCGACCGGCGCGCGCGTCATCGAGCAGCCGGCCAACGCCACCGAGCAGTGGCTGGTGCAGACCGTGCGCCGCCTGTCCGAGCGCGCCGGCATCGGCATGCCCGAAGTCGCCGTGTATGACGGCGAGCCCAACGCCTTCGCCACCGGCGCGTTCAAGAACTCGGCGCTGGTCGCCGTCTCGACCGGCCTGCTGCAAAGCATGAACCAGGACGAAGTCGAAGCCGTGCTCGGCCACGAGGTGGCCCACATCGCCAACGGCGATATGGTCACCCTGACCCTGATCCAGGGTGTGGTCAACACCTTCGTCGTGTTCCTGGCGCGTGTGGTCGGTTTCTTCGTCGACAAGGTATTGTTCCGTAAAGAGGGCGAAGGCCCCGGCATCGGTTATTACGCCAGCGTGTTCGTGCTCGAGATCGTGTTCGGCCTGCTGGCCTCGATCATCGTCGCCTGGTTCTCGCGCCAGCGCGAATTCCGCGCCGACGCCGGCGCCGCCAAGCTGATGGGCACCCCGGTGCCGATGCAGCATGCGCTGGCCCGCCTGGGCGGCTTCGCGCCGGGCGCGCTGCCGCAATCGATGGCCGCGTCGGGCATTTCCGGCAGCGGCGGCGGCTGGGGCGCGCTGTTCTCGACCCACCCGCCGATGGAGCAGCGCATCGCCGCGCTCCAGCAACTGCGCTAATCAATCAAGGACGTTTAGATGGGCCAATATTTCCAGATCCACCCCGAAAATCCCCAGGCCCGCCTGATCAAGCAGGCGGCGCAGATCGTCAGCAGCGGCGGCATCGTCGCGCTGCCGACCGATTCCGCCTATGCCCTAGTGTGCCGCCTGGACGACAAGGCGGCGGTCGACAAGCTGCGCCGCATCCGCGGCGTGGACGACAAGCACCACCTGACTCTGCTGGTGCGCGACCTGTCCGAGGTCGCGCAGTACGCGCGCGTGGATAATTCTCAATATCGCCTGCTGAAGGCGACGATGCCGGGCCCGTACACGGTGATCCTGGAGGCGACGCGCGAGTTGCCGCGCCGCCTGTCGCACCCTTCGCGCAAGACCATCGGCCTGCGCGTGCCCGAGAATCGCATCACGCTGGCGCTGCTCGAAGAGCTGGGCGAACCGCTGATCGGCACCACCCTGCAGCTGCCGGGCGACGACCACATGCTGTCCGACCCGGAAGAGGTGCGTGAGCGCCTGGAAAAGCAGATCGAGCTGATCATCGACGGCGGCGCCGGCATGCTGGAGGCGACCACCATCATCGATCTTACCGGTCCCGAACCGGAGCTGGTGCGCGAGGGCAGGGGCGATCCGGCTGCCTTCGGCCTGTAATACTAGGGCAATAAGCGGCTTAAGAATTCCACAGGACAAGTGCGTAGCGGCCTCTGATAGAATCCCTCTTATGGATGAAACGATACGCAACATCGCCGTCTACGCGCTGCCCGTCCTTTTTGCGATTACCCTGCACGAAGCCGCCCACGCCTACGCCGCCAAATATTTCGGTGACAACACCGCCTATTCCCAGGGCCGCATGAGCCTGAATCCGCTGGTGCACGTCGACATCTGGGGCACCATCGTGATTCCAATCATGATGTATCTGTTCACGCCCTTCGTGTTCGGCTATGCGAAACCGGTGCCGGTCGAGTTCGGCCGCCTGCGCAATCCGAAGCGCGACATGGCCTGGGTCGCGCTGGCCGGCCCGATTGCCAACCTGATCATGGCCGCGCTGTGGCTGCTGTTTGCGGCGCTGCTGGTGTTCTTCGGCGTCAATGAGGCCTTCCCGCGTCGCATGGCCGAGGCCGGCATCGTCACGAACCTGTTGATCATGGCCTTCAACCTGCTGCCGATCCCGCCGCTGGACGGTGGCCGGGTGATGACCAGCATGCTGCCCAACACCCTGGCCTGGAAATTCGCGCGCATCGAGCCTTACGGCTTCTTCATCGTGCTGGGCCTGGTATTCCTGCAACTGGTGGGCTACTGGGTGGTGCCGGTGATGCAGCTGGGCCGCTGGATCGTGGACCTGATGGTTCTGCCGTTCACCTTCGTCCTGTTCTGAGACTATGCAAGCGAACGCCCCACGCGTGAACATGCAGACTTTGCCGCCGTCGCCGTGGGTGGAACGTTTTGCGTCCCTGGCGCCCCAGGGCGAGGCGCTCGACCTGGCTTGCGGCAATGGCCGCCACACGCGCCTCTTGGTGTCGCGCGGCCTGCAGGTGCTGGCGCTGGACGTCAAACCCGAGGCACTGGCCGCCAGCGCAGGCCAGGACGTCACGACGATGGCATACGATCTGGAGGCCGACGGTTCGCCCTGGCCCTTCGAGGCCGGCCGCTTTGCGGCGATCGTGGTCACCAATTACCTGCACCGGCCGCTGTTCGCCGCACTGGCCGCCAGTCTGCGGCCGGACGGCATCCTGATCTACGAAACCTTCGCGCAGGGGAACCAGATCTACGGCAAACCGTCCAATCCTGCCTTCCTGCTGGCGCCCGGTGAGCTGCTGGGGCTGGCGCATGACGGTGGATTGCAGGTGCTGGCCTATGAGGACGGCCATGTGGATCGGCCACATCCGGCCCAGGTGCAGCGCCTGTGCGCGGCGGGTCCGGCATTCGTCAAAACCGAGGCTCGGCTCGACCATATTGTGGTCAGGAATGAACCATAGGGGCGGGCTATCCGCTACAATCAGATTTTTTATTGAATGGCACGGCCAAGATTATGATTAAGGGCAGTATCGTAGCACTCGTCACCCCGATGTTCGAAGATGGCAGTCTTGACCGCGATTCCCTGCGCAAGCTGATCGACTGGCACGTCGCGGAAGGCACGGACGCGATCGTCATCGTGGGCACGACGGGCGAATCCGCCACCGTGTCGCCGGAAGAGCATTGCGAACTCGTCAAGCTGGCCGTCGACCACGTCGCCGGCCGCATTCCGGTCATCGCCGGCACCGGCGGCAACTCGACCGCGGAAGCGATCGCGCTGACCCGTCACGCCAAGGAATGCGGCGCCGACGCCTCGCTGCAGGTCGTTCCTTATTACAACCGTCCGACGCAAGAGGGCATGTACCGCCACTTCCGCGCCATCGCGGAAAGCGTCGATCTGCCGATCATCCTGTACAACGTGCCGGGCCGTACCGTGGCCGACATGGCCAACGAGACCGTCGCGCGCCTGGCGCCGATCGACAATATCGTCGGCATCAAGGACGCCACCGGCAATATCGGCCGCGGCATCGAGCTGCTCAAGATGGTCGACAAGTCGTTCGCGGTGTACTCGGGCGACGATCCGACCGCGATGACCCTGATGTTCTGCGGCGGCGCCGGCAATATCTCGGTGACGGCCAACGTGGCCCCACGCGCGATGCACGAGCTGTGCGTGGCCGCGATGGCCGGCGACATTGCCCGTGCGGTCGAGATCAACAACCGCGTGCTCGGCCTGCACGGCAAGCTGTTCATCGAGCCGAACCCGGTGCCGGTGAAGTGGGCATTGGCCGAGATGGGCAAGATGCCGGCTGGCCTGCGCCTGCCGCTCGCTCCGCTGTCCGCCCAGTACCACGAGACCGTGCGCGCCGCCCTGGTGGAAGCCGGCGTTCATTCCTAATCCCGGGCCCGCAAGGGCTTGGGTTCCTGACCTGATATCGAACGACATGACTAAAAGCAAGTACTCGGGATTCAAATCCGCGCGTTCCAACTTCTCGCCCCTGGTTTCCGCTCCTGCTGCCGCGCGCGTGCTGACGCTGACCGCGCTAGCTTTCAGCCTGGCGGCCTGCACCACCATCTTCGAAGGCGACAAGGTCGACTACAAGGGCGCCAAGAAGGCTGCGCCGCTGGACGTGCCGCCCGATCTGACCAAGCTGCAGCGCGACAACCGCTACGCCATCCCTGACGGCCGTGGCGTCGCCACCGCATCCGGCCAGGCGGCAGCCGCTGCCGCCGGCACCGGCGGTGGCTTCGTGCCGGGCGCGGCCGCGAGCAACCAGCAGATCGGCCCGATCTCGAGCGATGCGATCAGCGTGCAGCGCAATGGCGACCAGCGCTGGCTGGTGGTCAAGCAAACCCCGGAACAACTGTGGCCGCAGCTGCAGCAGTTCTGGGAAGAGCAGGGCTTCGCCATCGAGAGCGAGTCGGCCACGACCGGCACCATGGAAACCGCCTGGGTCGAGAACCGTTCGAAGATCCCGCAAGACTTCCTGCGCAACGCCATCGGCCGCGTGTTCGACCGCGCCTACTCGACCGGCGAGCGCGACAAGTTCCGTACCCGCCTCGAGCGCCTGCCGGACGGCTCGACCGAGATCTGGGTCAGCCACCGCGGCGCCGAGGAAGTCCTGACCGGTCCGCAGAACGAAACCACCACCTGGACTTCGCGTCCGAACGACCCTGGCCTGGAATCGCAATTCCTTGGCCGCATGGTCGCGATGCTGACCGGCACCAAGGAAGTGGCGACGGCCGAAGCGACGGTTGCCAACGCACCGGTGGCGCCGCAGCATGCCAAGCTGGTGGGCGACACCGTCGAAGTGGACGAAGGCTTCGACCGCGCCTGGCGCCGTGTCGGCCTGGCGCTGGACCGCGTCGGCTTCACCGTCGAAGACCGCGACCGCGTGCAGGGCATCTACTTCGTGCGCTACGTCGATCCGGACGCGGCCGAGCAGAAGGAAGGCTTCTTCAAGCGCCTGTTCTCGTGGGGCGGCAAGTCGGAAGACGAGCTCAAGGAAGCCCAGCGCTACCGCGTGCTGGTCAAGACCGAGCAGGGCGCCAACGTCAGCAAGGTCACGGTGCAGAACAACGAAGGCCAGGCGGATACCTCGCCGACCGCGGGCAAGATCCTGAATCTGCTGCATACCGAGTTGAAGTAATCCTGGGGCCAGGCCGGCTTCAAACCCGGTAACTGGCTTCAAACCCGGCAACCGGCTTCAGCACGTCGTCCCCGCGCAGGCGGGGACCTAAGTTTTCCAGCGCTATCGAGACGCTGAAACTTGGGTCCCCGCCTTCGCGGGGACGACTTTTTGGGCGCTAGCGGTGGAATATCCGGCAGCGGTCTGCGCGCAGTACAAATCGACAGACGTAAAAAAACCGGCCCGCAGGCCGGTTCTTCTTACCGAAGTAACGAATTACTTGGTGGTAGCAGCAGCGTCAGCAGCTTGCTCAGCCGAACCTTGAGCAGCAGCAGCTGCGTCGGTTGCGGTGTTGGCAGCAGCAGCAGCGTCAGCGGCAGCAGCGTCAGCAGCAGCTGGTGCGGTTGCGTCGGTTGCAGCTGGGGTTGCGG
The DNA here is from genome assembly GCA_002339265.1 of Massilia sp. UBA2604. Taxonomy (GTDB): domain Bacteria; phylum Pseudomonadota; class Gammaproteobacteria; order Burkholderiales; family Burkholderiaceae_D; genus Telluria. The sequence goes on from DDKG01000194.1 coordinate 22,949, forward strand.
TTGCGTCGGTTGCGACAGCAGCTGGGGTTTCGGTAGCAGCTGGTGCGACTGGAGCTTCTTCTTTCTTAGCGCAA
>DDKG01000193.1 GCA_002339265.1 Massilia sp. UBA2604
GTCGACCAGCATCAGGCCCTCGTCCATGCCGTCGACGATCAGCTGCAGGCGCTCGGCCTGCTGCTTCTGGCTTTCGCTGCTGCTGCGCAGGCGCAGCTGGGCGCGCACGCGGGCGCAGACCTCGGCCATGCGCACCGGCTTGGCGATGTAGTCGGCGGCGCCGGTGTCGAAGCCGGCGACGATGTCCTCGGTTTCGCCGCAGGCGCTGACGAAAATGACGGGGATGTGGGCGGTGTCGGGCTGGCGCTTCAGGCGGCGGCAGATTTCCAGGCCGTCGAGGTCGGGCAGGATGACGTCGAGCAGGATCAGGTCGGGCTGGACACGGGTGGCGATGTCGAGCGCACGCTTGCCGGAGCTGGCCACGAAGGTCTGGTAACCCTGCTGGCGCATCATGTCCTGCAGCAGCCCGAGACTGTCGGGAGCGTCGTCGACGATCAGAATCGCGGATTGGCGCGCCGGTGTGGCGAGCGCTAGGGCAGGGTACATCATCGGTGTCTGGCAGACCTCATCAGTGACGAGAAATCATACTCTTTTACACGCAGATTTTGGACAATTAACGTTGCCAAGAATCCACGACCTGATGCAATTGTTGCAATATCGCAACTGACCCGCCATTGGCCCGGCTTCACTCAGGAAATGATACCGGTATCGACTGACAGTCGATAAAAAACAGGGCCGCATTTGCGGCCCCGTTGAGTGTTACAGCATGCCGGCGATCAGCTTGCCGAGGATCGCGATGCCTTCGCGGATGCGCTCGGGCGGTACGGTCACGAAGGACAGGCGCAGCGTGTTGGTGGCCGGGTCATTGGCGTAGAACGGCGCGCCCGGGACGAAGGCCACGCGCGCGGCCAGCGACTGCTCCAGCAGTTTCATGGCGTCGACCTGCTGCGGCAGGGTGACCCAGATGAACATGCCGCCTTCCGGCCTGGTCCAGCTCACGCCGGCCGGGAAGTGCTCCTGCATCGCGTCCAGCATCACCTGGCACTGGTCGCCGTACAGCTGGCGGATCGTCGGGATGTGCTGGTCCAGGAAGCCGTCCTTGACGACTTCGTGCACCACCATCTGGGTCAGCTGGGCGGTGTGCAGGTCGGCTGCCTGCTTGGCCAGTTCGAGGCGGCGCACCAGCGGCAGCGGGGCGCAGACGTAGCCCAGGCGGATGCCCGGGGTCAGCACCTTCGAGAACGAACCCATGTAGATCACGCCGTCCGGATTCATCGCGACCATCTTCGGGCTCGGCGCGCCCTTGTAGCTCAGCGAGCCGTAGGGATCGTCCTCGATCAGCGGCACGCCCAGGCGGGCGCAGGTTTCCACCAGTTCCTGGCGGCGTTCCACCGACAGCGAGCGGCCGGTCGGGTTCTGGAAGTTCGGCAGCGCGTACAGCATGCGCGCGCCTTGCGCGATGCCTTCCAGCGAGGACGGCACCAGGCCGTGTTCGTCGGTGTCGACCGACTTGAATTCGGGACGGTAGACCGAGAACGCCTGCAGGGCGCCCAGGTAGCTCGGGGTCTCGACCAGCACGCGGCTGCCTTCGTCGATCAGCACCTTGCCCAGCAGGTCGAGCGCCTGCTGCGAGCCCGAGGTCATGAGGATCTGTTCCGGCAGGATGGTCGAACCTTCCGTCGACAGCGAACCGGCAATCCATTCACGCAGCGGCGCGTAGCCATCGGTCGGGCCGTATTGCAGGGCCACTTTACCGTTGTCGCTCAGCACCTTGTCGTAAGCCGCCTTCATGCGCTCGACCGGGAAGGTGGCTGGCGATGGCAGGCCACCGGCGAAGGAAATGATTTCCGGACGCTGGGTGATCTTCAGGATCTCGCGGATGAAGGAGCTTTGCAGCTGCTGGGCGCGTTCCGAGAACTGCCACTGGATGGGATTGGGGTTTTCGATTTTCATACTTGTCTCACAGGAAGGGGCACGGTCGTGCCGGGCCATTATAAAACACGCCGGTAGGCGGCTTCTGTCGGCGAACAGGGCCGGATAAGCCCCATCCGAGTCCACAACAGTAATTGAATTGCAGACAAATTAACGCCGGTAGTTGCCGCCCGATCCGCTGTTTTATGCCACTTCGACGATCATTTCGATCTCGACGCAGGTGCCGCGCGGCAGGGAAGCAACGCCGAAGGCCGAACGCGCGTGCTTGCCGGCGTCGCCGAACACTTCGCCGATCAGTTCCGAGGCGCCATTGGTGACCAGGTGCTGTTCGTTGTAGTCCGGGGTCGAAGCGACCAGGCTCATCAGCTTGACGATGCGCTTGACGCGGTTCAGGTCGCCGCCCACGGCTTCCTGCAGGGTGCCGATCAGGTCGATCGCGACCGAACGCGCGGCAGCCTGGCCGTCGGCGGTGGTCTTGTCGCGGCCCAGGATGCCGGCGTTGATGCTGCCGTCCTTGTTCTTGGCGATATGGCCCGAGATGAACACGAGGTTGCCGGTCTGCACGTACATGACATAGGCCGCGGCCGGGGTCGCCGGCGCTTCCAGGGTGATGTTGAGTTCTTTGAGTTTGTCGTAGACGGACATGGTGTTTTCCCAATGGTGCGTGAATGAAGCCGATATTGTACGTCGAGTGCAGCCCATGCACAGCGGATGGCCCGCTCAGCCGGGCCGCCGCCGCACCTGCAGCCGCCGGCCCGCGAACACGACGCCGATCACGGCCAGCGCGAACAGGCTGTTGTGCAGGGTCAGTGTTTCGCCTAGCAGAAGGGCTGCGCCGACCAGGCTCATGAAGGGCTGCAGCAGCTGCACCTGGCCGACCCGGGCGATCCCGCCCAGCGCCAGGCCGCGGTACCAGAAAAAGAAACCGATGAACATCGAGAACGCGGTCACGTAGGCCAGGCCCAGCCAGGCGGCAGCGCCGACGCCGGCGAAGGCTTCCGGCGCCAGGCCGTAGCGCCAGGCCAGCAGCGGCGCCAGCAGCGGGGCCGACAGCAACAGGGCCCAGCAGATCGTCTCTGGTCCGCCCAGGGTGCGCGCCAGCTTTCCGCCCTCGGCATAGCCGACCGCGCCGGCCGCGACGGCCGCGAACATCAACAGGTCGGCTGCGTGCAGCGCGCCGCCGCCCTGCGACAGCGCGAATCCGACCACCAGCGCCGCACCCAGCACCGACATCGCCCAGAACCCGGTGCTGGGCCGCTCGTCGCCGCGCAGCGCCGCGTACAGGGTCGTCATCAGCGGCAGCAGGCCGGCCAGCACTGCGCCATGGGAGGCCGGCACGTAACGCAGCGCCATCGAGCTCAATAGCGGGAAGCCGATCACCACGCCGAGCATGACCAGCGCCAGCGGCGCCAGTGCGGCGCGCGGCGGCAGCGGGGCACGGCGCCATGCCAGCCAGGCGCCGGCCAGCAGCGCCGCACCCAATGCCCGGCCCAGGGCGACAAACAGCGGATCGAGCTCGTCCACGGCCATGCGGGTAAACGGCAGCGTCAGGCTGAACATCGCCACGCCCACCAGGCCGAGCAGCATGCCGCGCGTCTCGTCGTGGCTGGTGGTCGGGATGGGGCGGGCGAGGGTCGTCATCGGGTGTCCTTGGTCGTGCTTGCGATAGCGGGGCAGTGGGTCTATCCTAGCCGTACGGACCAGTACAGTCCCAATACACTTCGACCGATAATTTGCTGACTGTGGTGGTGAAATGACCAATACACCAACCTTGGCGCTGTTGCGCGATTCCGGCGAGCCGCTGGCCGACCAGATCGTGCGCTCGGTGGCGACGCGCGTCGACGAGCGCCTGCTGCGTCCCGGCGCGCGCATGCCGTCGATCCGCCGCTTCGCCGCCGATCACGGCGTGTCGCCGTTCACGGTCGTGGCCAGTTATGACCGGCTGGTGGCGCAGGGCTATCTGGAATCGCGCCGCGGCGCCGGCTTTTTCGTGCGCGAGCGCCAGGCTCCCGTGCCCAGGTCGCCGCTGCCGCAGCCGGCGCCGGTGCCGGCCGAACTCGACATCGCCTGGCTGGTGCGCAGCATGTTCCGCCAGGCCCCGCTCGGGCTGGCGCCGGGTTCCGGCGTGCTGCCGGCCGACTGGCTCGACGGCGCCGCGGTGGCCAATGCGCTGCGCGCGCTCAGCCGCCAGAACTGCGATGGCTTGCTCAACTACGGGGCGCCGCACGGCTTCCTGCCGCTGCGCCAGCAATTGCAGCTCAAGCTGCCCGAGCTGGAGATCGAAGCCGCGCCCGAACAATTGGTGACCACGCTGGGCGTGACCCAGGGCCTGGACCTGGTGGCGCGCGCATTCTGCCAGCCGGGCGACACGGTGCTGGTCGACGATCCGGCCTGGTTCCTGATGTTCGGTGCGTTCGCGGCGATGGGCCTGAAGGTGGTCGGCGTGCCGCGCCTGGCCGACGGCCCGGACCTGGCGCGGCTCGAGGAACTCGCCGCCCTGCATCGTCCGCGCCTGTTCGTCATCAATTCGGTGCTGCACAATCCCAGCTCGACCTCGATCTCGGCGGCCAAGGCCTTCCAGGTGCTGCGCCTGGCCGAGCAGCACGACTTTGTGGTGGTCGAGGACGACATCTATTGCGACCTGCATCAAGGCGGCGCCACCCGCCTGGCCGCGCTGGACGGACTGCGGCGGGTGATTTACCTGGGCGGTTTTTCGAAGTCGATGGCGGCCAACCTGCGGGTCGGCTTCGTCGCCGCCTCGCGCGAACGCGCCGCGCTGCTGGCCGACCGCAAGATGCTGGCCACGCTCAGCACCAGCGACATCGGCGAACGCGTGGTGTATAAAATCCTGGCCGAAGGCCACCACCGCAAGCACCTGGACCGGGTGCGCGGCCGCCTGGACGCGCTGCGGCCGGCCGCGCTGCGCCGGCTCGAGGCGCTCGGGATGCGGGTCGAGCCGGCGCCGGCGGCCGGCATGTTTCTGTGGGTCGACGCCGGCGTGGACACCAATGCGCTGACGGCGCGCGCCATGCAGCACGACCTGCTGCTGGCGCCGGGCAGCCTGTTCTCGCCCAGCCAGCAGCCGTCGACTCGCATGCGGCTGAACCTGGCGGCGCTGCAGGACCCGGCGGTGTGGCGCTTCCTCGAGGCGCGCGGCGACTAAGCGAGCCGGATGACTAGCCGGCCTGCTCGCCAGGGCAGCCGCCGGCCGCCATCATCCTGTTGAACCCTTCCATGATCTGCTCGTTCGTCAGGTCCTGCTTATGGGTGGCGATCGACCAGCGGTGGCCGAACGGGTCGGCCACCTGGCCGTAGCGGTCGCCCCAGAACATGTCGGACAGCGGCATCGTCGGTTTGGCGCCGGCCTCGAGCGCCTGCGCCCATACGGCGTCGGCGTTTTCCACATACAGATGGATCACCACGGGCGTGCCCTGCAGGGCCAGCGGCCCGCGGCTGCCATAGTCGGGGAAATCGTCGGCCAGCATGATGTGCGAGTCGCCGATGCGGATCTCGGCATGCATGATCTTGCCGTCCGGCCCCGCCATGCGGGCGATCTCGACCGCGCCGAAGGCCTTCTGGTAGAACGCGATCGCATTGGCCGCGCCTTCGCAGACCAGGTGCGGGGTGACGGTACGGTAGCCTTCCGGGATGGGGCGCACTGCCTGGTTCATGGTGTTCTCCTGTGCTGTGGTGGATGGGGTGCTGCCTGCACGACGACGAACGGGAACGGCATGATTCGACATGATCGCGCAAAAAAAAGTGCGATTTTCATCGAACCACAATATTTCTTGTCAAAAATACTCTTGAAATCCTTTTGCGCATCCATATATGCCTCCGAGTCTGACCAATCCCCCCATGTTTTTTAACGAGGAACAAGATGGCAAACGCCGAAAAAGAAACCCTTGGCTTCCAGGCAGAAGTAAAACAGCTGCTGCAACTGATGATCCACTCCTTGTATTCGAACAAGGAGATCTTCCTGCGCGAACTGATCTCGAACGCGTCCGACGCGGCCGACAAGCTGCGCTTCGAGGCGATCAACAACGACGCCCTGTACGGCAACGACCATGAACTGA
>DDKG01000192.1 GCA_002339265.1 Massilia sp. UBA2604
GCCTTGATGATCTCGGTCTTCTTGTCCGACCTGAACACCACGCGCAGGCCGATCGCGTTCAGGCATTTTCTCCACAACTCGTCGCGCAGGCGGCCGCCGACGGTGGCTTCGCTGTGCATGGTGAGCGTCAGCGGCTTGCCATCCGGCGCACGCCTGAAGCCATCGGCGTCGCGCTTGTCGTAACCATGCCGGTCCAACAGCGCATTCGCCAGCGCCGGGTCGTACGGCACCGGGCTGCGGTAGTTCGGATCGTAGCCGAGCACGTTCGGCGGCAGCGGCGATTCGGCCTTGATCGCGAAGCCCTTCTTGAGCAGCGCGATGTCTTCCGCGCTGTTATACGACATCGAGATCGCGCGCCGCAGCGCCACCCGGTCCTTGCCGTAGCCGCCGACCACCGGGTCGTCCATATTCATCCACATGTAATAGGTCTGCAGCACCGGGAAGCGCGACAACACGATGCCGCGCGCCGCCAGCTCCGGTTTCAGTTCGCCATCGCGCACCACCATCTCGGTCATCGACTCGGGAATCTGTTCCAGGTAGTCGTATTCGCCATTCAAAAAGCCCAGCATGCGGCCCTGGAATTCCTCGGCGATCTTGACGTCGATCCGGTCCACGCGCGGCAGGCGCTTGCCGTCCAGGGCGGCGGCAATCGCCCGGTCTTCCGGGTTGTCGCCCGGCGTGGCGGAAAACACCGCCGTCGAATCCGGGTTGGCCAGCAGGACGATGCGGTCGCTGCGCTTCCACTCCTTGACCATGAACGGCCCGGTGCCGACCGGGTGGTTGCCGGCCTGCCCCGGATAGGCCTCGATCACCTCGCGCGCCACCACGCCGGTGGCCGGGGTGGCGAGATAGAACAGGAAGTTGTTGTCGGGCGCCGCCAGGCGGATGCGCAGGGTGTAGCGGTCGACCGCCTCGGCCTGCTTGCCTTCGACCATATACGACCAGGGCGACCTGAGCGACGGGTCGCGCAGGCGCCCGAGGCTGTAGACATAGTCGGCCGCGGTGACTTCGCGCTTCACGCCCTTGAAGGCCGGGTCGGGCGTGAAATAGATGCCGGGGCGGATGCGGAAGGTATAGGTCAGGCCGTCGGCGCTGACCTCGGGCATCGCGGTCGTGGTATTCGGCCGCAGTTTGGCCGGCCGCGCCAGGTAGTCGTAGCGCAGCAGCGGGTCGAACATGTTTTCCAGCAGCGACAGCGTGGCGTTGTCGGACGCCACCGCCGGGTCGAGCCCCGTTTCGCTGGTGGACAGGAACATGCGCAGCACTTTCTGCGGTGACTGCGCCGGCAGCTGCGCCTGGGCCTGCGCACCAAGGCAGGACAGGATGAATACGAGGGCGGCGGCGGTGCGGAATCTCATGACGGCAGGTCGTGTTGGGCGTTGCGTATCATAGGCCGACGCCCATCCTGAGGCAACGCTCATAACTTTTGAACATGGTGCGGCTGCATTCTTTCATCCATGCAGCTTGCCCTAAGCCACTGTCCACTGCACAATCGTGCGATACCCAGCGGCGATCTATTACATGGCACTCAATTACATCTGGACAGGCTTCTTCCTCGTCGGCTTTATTGCAGCATTGGGCCAATGGATCTTCCTTGGCGATACAGAGGTTTTCAAACGCATCATCGACGGCACCTTTTCCTCGGCCAAGATGGCGGTGATGGACATCGCCCTGCCGCTGGCCGGCGTCATGACGCTCTGGCTCGGGATCATGAACGTGGGCGAGAAGGCCGGCGCGATCAATGCGTTCGCGCGCGTGATCGCTCCCTTCTTCTCGCGCATCTTCCCCGGCGTGCCGAAGGACCACCCGGCCAACGGCCACATGGTGATGAACTTCTCGGCCAATATGCTGGGCCTGGACAATGCCGCCACCCCGTTCGGCCTGAAGGCGATGGAGAGCCTGCAGTCGCTGAACCCGAAGAAGGACGAGGCCAGCGACGCCCAGATCATGTTCCTGGTGATCCAGACCTCGGGCCTGACCATCATCCCGCTGGCCATCATGGCCCAGCGCGCGATCCTGGGCGCGGCCAATCCGGCCGACATCTTCATACCGACCCTGATCGCCACCTATTGCTCGACCATGACCGGCATCATCGCCGTCAGCCTGCGCCAGCGCATCAACCTGCTCGACCCGGTGGTGTTCGGCTGGATCGGCGGCGGCACCGCGCTGATCGGCGCCATGGTGTTCATGTTCACCCACTTCCTCGATAAAGCGCAGATCGAATCGGTGTCGCTGATCGCCGCCAACCTGATCCTGTTCTCGGTCATCGCCGTCTTCATGACCGGCGCCCTGCTGAAGAAAGTGAACGTGTTCGACGCCTTCATCGAAGGCGCCAAGGGCGGCATCGAGACCTCGCTCAAGATCATCCCCTACCTGGTCGGCATGCTGGTGGCGATCAGCGTGGTGCGCAACTCGGGCATCCTGGGCCTGATCGTGAGCGGCTTCGCCTGGATCTTCTCCGCACTGGGCATGCCCACCGATTTCGTCGGCGCGCTGCCGACCGCCCTCATGAAGCCGCTGTCCGGCAGCGGCTCGCGCGCGATGATGATCGACGCCATGACCACCTACGGCGTCGATTCCTTCGTCGGCCGCCTGGCCAGCATCCTGCAGGGCGCGGCCGACACCACCTTCTACATCGTCGCGCTGTATTTCGGCTCGGTCGGCGTGCGCAAGACGCGCTATGCGATCGGCTACGGCCTGCTGGCCGACCTGGCCGGCGTCATCGGCGCCATCTTCGTCGCCTATCTCTTCTTCGGTTAAGGATCCTCATGCTCCGACGCTCGGCACTCGCCCTCGCCCTTTTCTCGAGCATCTCGTTCGCCCACGCCCAGCTGCCGCAAGCGGTGACCCAGGCGCTGCAGCAGAACGGCATCGGGCAGGACGAGATCGGGGTGCTGGTGCTGCGCGGCGACGCCGCCGTGCTGGAACACCGTGCCAGCCTGCCGATGCAGCCGGCATCGACCATGAAGCTGGTGACGACGCTGGTCGGCCTGGAGCGCCTGGGTCCCGCCTTCCGCGGCCGCACCGAGCTGCGCACCACCGGCCAGGTCGAGGACGGCGTGCTGCGCGGGAGCCTGTACCTGAAGGGCGGCGCCGATGCCGACCTGGCGGGGATCGATATCGACAACATGCTGCGCGCGCTGCGCTACGAGGGCATCGAACGAATCGAGGGCGACCTGGTGCTCGATCGCGAACTGTTCCAGCCGGCGCGCACTGATGTCGGCCTGCCGCCCTTCGACGAGTCGCCGGAAGCGTATTACAACGTGATCCCCGACGCCCTGCTGGTCAACAAGAACATGCTGCAGCTCGACATGCGCTCGACTGGGTCGCGCCTGCAGCTGCGCATGCATCCCGAGCTGGAACGGGTCGCGGTGACGTCCGAGATGATGCTGGTCGACGCCAACTGCGCCGCATGGGAAAACGGCTGGCAGCAGCCTGAAGTACGGCGCGAGCCGGACGGCCGCATCAAGGTGGTCTTGCGCGGCACCTTCCCGAAAAACTGCAACCGCAGCTACGGCGTCAATGTGCTCGACCGCGACGACTACGTCGGCCGCCTGGTGCGCCAGGCCTGGAGCGACCAGGGCGGCGTGCTGAGCGGCCGCACCATCACCGGCGCCACGCCGCTAGATGCCCGCCTGCTGGCCGCCCATGTGTCGCGCCAGCTGCCGGAGCTGGTGCGCGACACCAACAAGCCGTCCGATAACGCGCTGGCGCGCACCCTGTTCCTGAGCCTGGGCAGCCTGCAGGCCGACCCGGTGGCGGGCAGCCTGGCGCTGCCGGCGCCCGGCACGGGCGAATCGACCTTCGCCCGCGCCGACGCCGCCGTGCGCGGCTGGCTGCGCGAGAAGCAGATCGACGACGCCGGCTTCGTGATCGACAACGGTTCGGGCCTGTCGCGCATCGAGCGCATCAGCGCGCAGCAGATGGCCCGATTGCTGCAGGCCGGGTTGCGCAGCCCTTGGGCGCCGGAATTCCAGTCCAGCATGCCGATCGGCGCGGTCGACGGCACCATGCGCCGCCGCCTGCAGGGCAGCCCCGCCGCCGGCCGCGCGCGCCTGAAGACGGGCAGCCTGCGCAACGTCACGGCGCTGGCCGGCTACGTGCCGGACGCGAACGGCATCCCCTGCGTGTTCGTGGCGATGATCAATAGCGAGCAAAGCGGTAACGGCCGCGGACGCGCGGTGCTCGACCTGCTGGTGGACTGGGTGGCACGCTCCGGCGTCCCCCAAGCAGGCAGTGAATAATGTTGTTTCTTACGCAATAGTAACTATTAAATTGCTATGATTCGTTAGTTTCCGATAGCAAAAGCTGACACAATGGCGGACTTGACGCGCAATCGCGCCCAATTTCCGCATCCATGAAATTTCATTCCCTGACCGGAGAATTCGCGCGCGCCGCGGACGAAACCGAATTCCTGAACAGCCAGCTGCCCCGCACGCGCGCCCTGCTCGGCTTCACGCTGACGTTCTGCGTCGTGTTCTTCCAGTTCTTCTTCCTGACCGATATCGCGGCGCTGGGCCTGGATACCGCCATCAGGGAAACCCTCCCGGCGCGCCTGGGCGTTGCGCTCAATGGCGGCATCTGCGCCTGGCTGGCCTATCGCCGTCCGCTGTCGATCCGCGGCACGCGGCTGGCGGCGTCGAGCGCCGAGATCCTGTCGCTGGGCTGCTTCATGGTGGTCGCGCTGGCGCGCCCGAACGAGGTGCACTGGCATGCGCTGTCGATGGTGGTGATCCAGGTGGTGATCTACCTGTACATCCCGAACCGGCTGGCCTACGCCACCGCGATCGCCAGCGGCGGCGTCATCGTCTTTTTGGCGCTGGTGCACTACCTGCTGCCGCCGCGGCCGGTCGCCGACCTGCTCACGATGGGCATGCTGCTGGCGATGATCAATGCCTTCGGCATCCTGGCGGCGCGCCGCTTCAACCGGGTGGCGCGCGAGGAATTCCGCCTGCAGACGCAATTGAAGCGGCTCGCCGAGCGCGACCAGCTTACCGGCTGCTACAACCGCCACTACCTGAACGACCACCTGCTGGGCGCCGAGCTGGCGCGGGCGCGGCGCTTCGGCCATCCGGTCTCGGTGGTGCTGTGCGATATCGATCACTTCAAGCACATCAACGACACCTTCGGCCACCACCAGGGCGACAACGTGATCCAGAATTTCGCCACCCTGCTGCAGGGGATGACGCGCCAGGGCGTCGATGCGGTGGTGCGCTACGGCGGCGAGGAATTCCTGCTGATCCTGCCCGAGACCGGGCCGGCTGGCGCAGCCGTGCTGGCCGAACGCCTGCGCGACGCCTTCGCCGCCAGCACCTTCACGGTCGATGGTGAACCGGTGCCGACCAGCGCCAGCTTCGGCGTGGCCGCCTTCGATTTCTCCAGCCGCGACCTGCGCGTCACCCTGCCCGACCTGATCGTGGCGGCCGACAAGCAGCTGTATGCGGCCAAGCGCAATGGCCGCAACCGGGTCGAGTCGGTCGAGATGGCGTAGGTTCTACAACACGCGGCGGAAGGTGGCGCGCACCAGCTCGCGGTCGCCGCAATCGAAGTGCCACCACTCGGTATTGATGCCGACGAAGCCGGCCTGCAGCATCGCCGCGCGCAGCAGGCGGCGGTTGGCGATCTGGTGCTCGCTCAGCTGGCCGGCCAGCAAAAAGCCTTCTTCCAGCGCCGGATGCGACAGCTCCGTCATGTCGTCGAAGCCGGTGCCCATGTCGAGCTCCACGCCGTCGGCATCGAGCAAGGTGATGTCAAGCGCCATGCCATACGAGTGGATCGAGCCGCGCGCCGGATTGGCCAGATACAGGCGCAGGTCGGTGCCCTCGAGCGCATCCCATAACTGCTGCTGCACGCGCTGCGGGCGCAAGGCGTCCAGCACCAGCGGCCGCAGGCTTGGCGCGTGCACGGCCAGCCAGGCCACCGCGCGTTCCAGCGCGGCCGCCGCCTCGACGTGCAGCCAGGCGCAGTCGTAGGGCGAATACAGGTCGCGCCCGACGAAGTTGTTGGGCGTGGCGTAGCGCAGGTCGACGTCGATGCCGGCGATGCTGTCCAGGTGGCGGAATTCCGGGCTGGCGGCGATGTCCTCGCTGGCGAGGGTTAGATTCATTTATCTGGTTTCAAGACAGGCGCGGGCGGTCGCGCCGATACAGTTGGCCAGCTCGCGCGCGCCGTGCGACAGCGGCGAATGGCTGGCGGTGAGCAGGTACAGGTGCACCGGGATCGACGGCGACCACTGGCGGCACTGCACCTTGCTTGGCGCCGCCGAGGCGGCGGTGAACGGGTCGAGGATGGCGGTGCCGGCGCCGGCCTCCACCAGCGAGCGGGCGATCTGGTAGGTCTGCACCACGGTACGGAACACCGGCTGCACGCCCTGCGCCTCGCAGGCGGCAACGACCATCTCGCCCAGCGGATCGCGGTCGGCCAGGCCGATCAACTCGCCGCTCAGGTCCTCGGCCGAAACTGGTTTTCTGCATTCCTCGTCGGTCCAGGTGCCGGCGGGCGCCACCACGGTCAGC